>CAXMZV010000292.1:0-5733 GCA_964199985.1 Candidatus Ilumatobacter isfjordensis
GATCAAGCGCGACGTCAGGATCACCACCATCTACGAGGGCACCTCCGAGATCATGGAGATGACGATCGCCCGAGACCGTTGGCAGCACCACCTCAAGACGGCGGGTGCGTACTACCGCGACCGGGCGAGCGCCCTGACGTCGCTCCACGAGGGTCAGCGCACCGTCGGTGCCGACCACGCCGCGCTCGCCGCACAGACGCTCGCCGTGTTGATGGAAGCCTGTCGGGTCGCTCGTCTCACCCGGAACCAGCACGTCCTCTTCCGACTCGGCGACCTCATCACGTGGGTCGAGTGCGCAGAGTCACTGGCTCGACGCGCCGCCGAAACGATCGCTGGGAATCGTCACGAGAAGAGCGTCGACCGCTTCGACGGTGAGGCGCTCGCCACGATGAGTCGCGTCTTCGCTCGCGAGGCAGCGCAGAAGGTCGCCGAAGGTGTGCGGTGGGTCGCAGGCGCCGTCGACGACAGTCATGCCGATATCGGACCGCTGCTGGCCGCCATTCCTCATGAAGCGCTGCGCAACGCTCAGGCCGGGCTCCTCGCCGACATGGATCGTGTCGCCGACGTGCTCTACGACCGAGCGGGCTGAACCTCACCCACCACACCGCCACTCCACAACAGGAACTGAAACTCATGCCAGAGTCCTTCGCCGTCCCGAGTTCCCCGATCGCCATCGTCGGCCTCGGGGCGATCATGCCCGAGGCGGTCAACGCTGACGCGTTCTGGTCGAACATCACCAGCGGTCGGTACTCGATCACCGGCGTCCCGACCGAGCGGTGGGACCCGGAGCTGTACTTCTCGGCCGACCACGCCGAACCCGACAAGACGTACTCGACGATCGGCGGTTGGGTACGCGACTACCCGTGGGATCCGATCCGATGGAAGCTTCCCATTCCGCCGAAGGTCGCCGACCAGATGGACGACGGTCAGCGTTGGGCCATCAGCGCAGCCCGGTCGGCGCTCATCGACGCAGGCTGGCCCGACTGGAACGTCAACTCCGACAACGTGGCCGTGATCATCGGAAACGCCATCGGGGGCGAGAAGCACTACAAGTCCAACCTCCGAATCGAACTCCCCGAACTGCTCCGTGATCTCGAAAGCGCCGAGTCGTTCGCCGCGCTCAGCGCCGAGCAACGATCACACATCATCGAAGAAACACGCGCCCACTTCCTCGCGCACTTCGGTGAGATCAACGAAGACACCATGCCGGGCGAGTTGGCCAACGTGATGGCAGGACGTATTGCCAACCTGTTCAACTTCCGCGGCCCCAACTTCACGACCGACGCGGCATGCGCATCGGGCCTGGCAGCAATGAGCGTGGCCGTCGAAGGTCTGGTCGACCACCGGTTTGACGCAGCGATCACCGGCGGCATCGACCACAACATGGGCGTCGCTGCCTTCGTCAAGTTCTGCAAGATCGGTGCGCTGTCGGCCACGGGCACGCGGCCGTTCGACGCTGGCGCCGACGGATTCGTGATGGGGGAGGGCGCTGCACTGTTCGTGCTCAAGCGGCTGGAAGACGCCGAGCGCGATGGCGACCGGATCTACTCCGTCATCCTCGGGATCGGCGCTTCGAGCGACGGCAAGGGAAAGGGCATTACTGCACCGAACCCGATCGGACAGCGGTTGGCGGTGCACCGCGCCTGGGAGATAGCAGGGGAGGACCCGGGCACGGTCTCAGCAATCGAGGCCCACGGTACGTCGACGCGAGTCGGAGACGCCACCGAACTCCAGAGCCTGATGGAGGTGTTTGGTCCCGCTGGAGCGCAACCGAGGAGCGTGGCGCTCGGATCGGTCAAGTCGAACGTCGGCCATCTGAAGGCCGCAGCAGGTGCCGCCGGCATGTTCAAGATGGTGCGCAGCATGCACGACAAGGTGCTGACACCGAGCCTGCACTTCGAAGATCCGAACCCCATCGTCGACTGGGACACGTCGCCGTTCTTCGTGAACACCCGGTTGCGTGAGTGGGACACCCCACCGTCGGGCGTGCGGCGCGCCGGCGTGAGTGCGTTCGGTTTCGGCGGCACCAACTTCCATGTGGTTCTCGAAGAACACGTACCGGGACGCCACAAGCCAGCGCCGCGCATCATGGCCAGCGCAGCGATCGATCGGCCCACGGCAGGCACGGCGCCTGCTCCGGCCGTGAATCCGCCAGAACCGACCAAGCCGCCGTTGCGCGGAGCGCTCGTGCTCGGCGCTCGAGATGACGCCGACCTGCTGGCGCAGGTCAACGTTGCGCTGGTCGCGGCCCGTGCTGGGGCCGCGCCCAACCCGGCGCGTCCGGATTCGGCAGTGGGGAGTTCAGCGGTCCGCCTCGCCGTCGACTTTGCTGATGCCGCCGACCTGGCCACGAAGCTCGGCAAAGTCGTCAAGGCAATCGAGGGTGACAACCCGGCCATTTATCGCATGTTGCGCCAACAGGGCGTGTTCGTCGGTCGCGGAGCGGCGCCGAAGGTTGCGTTCCTCTACACCGGTCAAGGCTCGCAGTACGTCAACATGCTCGACGAACTCCGCGCGACCGAGCCGATCGTCGCCGACACGTTCCGGGAGGCAGACGCGGTGATGACGCCGCTGCTCGGGCGTTCACTGTCGTCATACATCTTCATCGACGGCGACGATCCTGATGCGGTCGCCGTCTTGCAGCAGGAGCTCCTGCAGACCGAGATCACCCAACCGGCGATGTTGGCCGCCGACTCGAGTCTCAGTCGGCTGCTCGGCGCGTACGGCATGTACCCCGACATGGTGATGGGGCACAGCCTGGGGGAGTACGGCGCCCTGATTGCTGCGGGCTCGCTCACCTTCGCGGCCGCCCTCGAGGCGGTGAGCGCTCGCGGTCGAGAGATGGCAGCGCTGTCCATCGAGGACAACGGCGCGATGGCCGCTGTCTTCGGTCCACTCGCCCAGATCCAACAGATCGTCGACGGCAACCCGGGCTACGTTGTCGTCGCCAACATCAACTCGAACAACCAGGCGGTTGTCGGTGGCGCGACCGACGCGGTGCTCGCCGCGATCGATACGTTCACCGCTGCGGGGATGACGGCCGTTCGCATCCCGGTGAGCCACGCCTTCCACACGTCGATCGTCGCACCCGCATCGGTGCCGCTCGTCGCCACGCTGAAGCGCCTCGACGTTCAGCCACCGCGTCTTCCATTGGTCGCCAACGTGACGGGCGACTTCTACCCCGCGAACGCAACAACCGACACGATGCTCGATCAACTCGGCAAACAAGTGGCCTCACCGGTGCAGTTCGTGCGAGGGCTCCGCACGCTGTACGAGGCGGGTGCACGCGTGTTCGTCGAAGTCGGCCCGAAGCGGGCGCTGCATGGGTTCGTCGAAGATGTGCTCGGCGGCCACGACGATGTCCTTGCGCTGTACACCAACCATCCGAAGACGGGCGACATCGCGTCGATCAACCAGGCGCTGTGCGGCCTCTGGGCCGCAGGCGTCGGGTTCGATGCGCCAGCACCCGCGCTCGCCTTCACACCCGCTTCCGTTGCGGCACGGCCGATCGCTGCGCCGGTCGACGCAACGGTTGCCCCCGACGACCGGATCATGCAGCTCGGCCAATTGTTTGCCGGCGTCATCGAGGAGGGCCTGCGGATCTACGGTGCCGAGCCGGCGTCGATCCCCGCTGTTTCGAGCGACGAGCCCGAGCAGGTAGAGGCAGCCGAGAAGCAGGGTCGACTCGACTCCGAACCGGTGGTCATCACCGGGGCGGCGCTCGGTCTGCCAGGGGTCGATCGCGTCTTCGACGACGCCAACATCGAACGAATCCTTGCGGGTCAGCAATTCATCACCGCGCTCCCCGAAGCCGCGCGTGCCCGAATGGCCGACATGCACATCACTCGGCTGGTGAAGAGTGAGGCAGGCGGAGCGAGCTTCGTAACCATCGACGATCCGGCGGACGTGATCAAGCTCGCTGGTCGGCGCGCGCCACTCGACATCGTCGAACAGTTCGCCGTCGAATCGGCACGCGACGAGGCGTTCGACAACACGACCCGGCTCGCCGTCGGGGCTGGCTTCGACGCGTTGCGTGATGCCGGCATCCCCCTGGTGATGCGCTACAAGAACACCACCCTCGGCACCCAACTGCCAGACCGGTGGGGGCTCCCGGACGCGCTGCGCGACGACACCGGTGTGATCTTCGCGAGCGCCTTCCCGGGTTATGACCGATTCGCCGCCGACATCGAGGCGTACATCACCGACCGCTCGCGCCGTGAACACCTCCTCGCGCTCGAGGGCCTTCGGGCTCGACTCGACAGTAGTGAGTCGAACGTCGCAGAGATCGACGCATTGATCGCCGCGTTGCGTGCCGAACTCGACGAGCACCGATACGAGTTCGATCGCCGTTTCTTGTTCCGCGTGTTGTCGATGGGGCACTCTCAGTTCGCCGAACTCATCGGCGCCCGCGGTCCGAACACTCAGGTCAACGCGGCGTGCGCATCGACCACGCAAGCGCTGTCACTGGCCGAAGACTGGATCCGCGCCGGACGCTGCCGTCGCGTGATCGTGGTGTCGGCCGACGACGCCACTGGCGATTCGCTCCAGCCGTGGCTCACCAGTGGTTTCCTCGCGAGCGGAGCAGCCGCAACCGACGAGCACGTGGAAGACGCAGCGACACCGTTCGACAAACGACGTCACGGAATGATCGTCGGAATGGGCGCTGCTGCACTCGTGGTCGAATCCGCAGCAGCTGCTCGCGAGCGGGGTCTGCAGCCGATCTGTGAGGTGCTTGGTGCGGTCACTGCCAACTCGGCGTTCCACGGCACTCGCCTCGACGTCGAACACATCGGCGCAGTGATGGAGGCCGTTGTGCAGCAGGCCGAGACACGCGGCGTCAGCCGAGAAGCCATCGCCGACGAAGCGATGTTCGTCTCCCACGAGACCTACACACCGGCGCGAGGTGGATCGGCGTCAGCCGAGATCAACGCACTCCGTCGTGTCTTCGGACCCGCGGCCGACCGTGTCGTGATCACGAACACGAAGGGCTTCACCGGCCACGCGATGGGTGCGGGCATCGAGGACGTCGTCGCAGTCAAAGCCCTCGAGACCGGCATCGTGCCGCCGGTTCCGAACTATCGCGAACCCGACCCCGATCTCGGCGATCTCAACCTGTCGCGCGGCGGGCCCCACCCGGTGCGCTACGCACTGCGGCTTGCTGCCGGCTTCGGGTCGCAGGTGGCGATGGCGTTGCTGCGCTGGACGCCAGTGGCAACCGGTCAGCGCCAGGCACCTGATGCGCTCGGGTATGCGTACCGCATCACCGACCACGCAGCCTGGCAGCGTTGGATGGACTCGATTGCCGGCCACGACGATGCCCGCCTCGAAGTCGACCATCGTCGGCTGCGCATCGTCGATCTCGGTGCGCCGAGCACCTCGCAACACGACTCGGCGATTCCCGTTCCCTACGACGGGCAGCTCAATACGGCTCCGGTGATCGCCCCCGCCGTCGCTACTCCGTCGACGCCGGTTGCGCCGTCGGTCGCTCCGGCCCCGGCTGCGGTCGCACCATCGATCGCCGCACCGGCGGTTGCGGCGGTTGATGACGTGCTGGCAGTGGTGACTGAGGTGGTGGCGGAGATGACGGGGTATCCGGCTGATCTGTTGGAACCGGATCTGGATCTCGAGGCTGATCTGGGTGTGGACACGGTGAAGCAGGCGGAGGTGTTTGCTGCGGTTCGTGAGCGTTATGACGTTGAGCGTGACGACAATTTGCAGTTGCGTGATTTCCCG
>CAXMZV010000293.1:0-5727 GCA_964199985.1 Candidatus Ilumatobacter isfjordensis
CGTCGCCACCGGGCTGGCGGCCAGCATGGGGCCGGTGCTGCTGTGTGCCGGAGCGGCGGGCAAACGCTTCGGCATCCGACGTCGAGATCCAGGCAGCCAATGATCATCGGGATGACCTCCCCCAACTTCTCTGGAGCGCAGTGGCCTGCGTCGGGAATGAGATGGGCTTCCGCTCCCGGGCGACCTCCTGATGGAGGTCTTCGTCTCCCCCATCCATTTCCGACTCCTCCTGACGCGCCAAGCGGTCGACCGTGCGTCCCTCGCGCAGCTCGCGACAGTCGCCGTTCGTGCGATGCAGCACCCGCCGACCTGAGGTCGGCAACCAGAGTTGTATTCTCATCCGTGACCCGAGGAGGTCACTGTGGAAGACCGGCCCGTGCTCGACCAACTGAATCTCGTCGTGAGGAACATGGACGAGATGGCGGCGTTCTATGAGCACCTCCGGATGGATCTTGCGCCGAGTCCGCCCGAGTGGGCAGCGCATCACCGCAACACCGAGCCCGCACCCGGCCTCCACTTCGACCTCGACAGCCCCGGCTTCGCCGCGACATGGAACGAAGGCTGGCCAGCCGGCCAGCACGGCGTCGTCATCGGGTTTCGCCTCTCGACTCGCGACGGTGTCGATGCGTTGTTCGACCGGCTGGTCGACGCAGGTCACCAGATTCAGCAGCCGCCGTACGACGCCTTCTTCGGTTGTCGCTACGCGGTGGTCACCGACCCGGACGGCAACGCCGTCGGATTGATGAGTCCCCGCGACCCGAACTTCCTTCGTCGGGCACAACCTCCCGGCACCTGACGCGTCAGAGGCTGTTCCACTCCGGCATGCGCCTCTCCACAAAGGCAGCCCGAGCTTCGGCGACATCGCCGTTCGCACTGCACATGATCTGCGTGCGGTTTTCGATGTCCAGTGCATGACGCAGCGACGGGGCATCGAGGGTCTGCCACATCGTCTCCTTGGTCATCCAGGTTGCGAACGGGGCGTTCGCGCGAATCAGCTGCGCCGTCTCGAGCGCGCGTGCCACGGGGTCGTCGTCGAGCGCCGACAACAGACCGATCGCTTCGGCTTCGTCAGCATCGAAGATCCGGGCGGTGAGCAGCAGTTCGGCGGACCGCGACGCCCCGACGAGGCGAGGGAGGAAGTAGCTGGTCCCCATGTCGCAGTTGGAGACCCCAATCTTCAAGAACACGGCGCCGAACGTCGCCGCGGGCGCGGCGGTCCGGATGTCGCAAGCGAGCGCCAGTGCGAATCCACCGCCGACGCACGGACCGTTGACCGCCGCGATCCAGGGTTTGCGCGAGCGGTGAATTCGCTCGTGCAACGTGGCCAGGTGGTCCTGCCACATGAAACCCGCCACCGTCGGCCGGACACCCTCGGCACCAGGAGCGACACCTTGCGACTGGAGGTCGAGACCCGCACAGAACCCGCTGCCTGCACCGGTGACGATCACAGCCCGGAGCGCAGGGCGGTGTCGACCGCTGCAACGACGGCCTCGAGCTCGGCGATCATGGTGGACGTGATCGCATTGAGTCGATCAGGCCGGTTGAGCGTGATCAGTGCAATGCCGTCATCGGCTTCGGCGGCCTCGATGACGGTCAGATCGCCCAGTTCATCGAGCCAGGTCATGATCCGCTCGCCGACGTGTCGGCGGCTTCGCTCAGCTGCAGCCCGGGCATCGATCCGTCGGACCGCCAATCGGCGAGGATCTGGAAGTACTCGATCGATCCACCGCCATACGTGGAGTTCTGGGCAGCTCGTTTCTCCGGCTGGCCCTCATTGTTGTAGTAGCCGGGGGTGCACGACTCGAGGAACGGCAAGGAAATCCGTGACTTGTTGATCACGGTCTGGACCCATTCCTGCTCGGCATCGGGAGTCACCTCGACCGTCGCAAATTCGTTGACCAGCGCATGATCGATGACGTGCGCAATGTGATCGGCCTGCTCGCGAAGGAGGTGCGGGTAGCTGACGGTGAAGCCGGCCTGACCGGGACTCATGATGCACAAGTTGGGGAACCCGTGGCTGAAGATGCCGTGCAACGTCTCCATGCCCCCCGCCCACTTCTCGGTGAGCGTCTCGCCGAGCCGCCCGGCGACCTCGTAACCGGCCCGCCGGGAGTAGTCGGTGCCGACCTCGAAGCCGGTGGCGAACACGATGCAGTCGACCGGATACTCGACGCCGTTGGCCACGATGCCGGTCGCTGTGATCCGATCGATCCCGCGGCCGTCGGTGTCGACCAGCGTCACGTTCGGCCGGTTGAAGGCCGGCAGATAGTTGTCGTGGAAGCACGGCCGCTTACAAAACTGGCGATACCACGGCTTGAGCGACTCGGCCGTGGCTGGATCATCGACGATCTCCTGAGCGCGGCGCCGGATCTCTTCCATCTTCTCGAAGTCAGCGAGCTCCATGGAGCGTCCGATGCCCTCGGCGGTGAGGTCGGCGTCTTTGCCCGCACGCTGAATGCGCACGAGCAGCTTGCCGATGATGTCAGTCCAGCCATCGTCGACGAGGTCGACCGGCTGGGGCTGCCCGGACACGAGCGCGTTGAAGTTCTGCATCCGCTCGGTCTGCCAGCCGGGCTCGAGTGACGCCGCCCAGGTCGGGTCGGTCGGACGATTGTTCCGGACGTCGATCGACGACGGGGTCCTTTGGAAGACGTACAACTCGTCGGCGCCTTCGCCGAGGTGGGGGACGCACTGCACCGCTGTGGCGCCCGTGCCGATGATCCCGACGCGCTTGCCGGCGAGTCCGATGAGCCCTCCGCGAGGTCCGCCACCGGTGTAGTCGTAGTCCCACCGGCTGGTGTGGAACGTGCGTCCCTCGAAGTCATTGATGCCTTCGATCCCCGGCAACTTGGGTCGGTGCAGCGGGCCGTTCGCCATCACCACGAACTTCGCCGTCATCTCGTCGCCCTGGCTGGTCGACACAATCCAACGTCGCTCGTCGTCGTTCCACTGCATCGCCGTGACCTCGGTCTGGAAGCAGGCGTTGCCGTACAGGTCGTAGCGCTCGCCGATCGCTCGGCTGTGGGCGAGGATCTCCGCAGCGTGGACATACTTCTCGCTGGGTACGTAGTCGAGTTCTTCGAGCAGCGGGAGATACACGTACGACTCGACGTCGCACATTGCGCCTGGGTAACGATTCCAGTACCAGGTGCCGCCGAAATCGCCGCCCTTTTCGATCATCCGGATGCTCGTGACGCCATGTTCGCGGAGCCGCGCCCCAGCGAGCAGGCCGCCGAACCCGCCACCGATGACAATCACATCGGTCTCGTCGGTCAGCGGCGCTCGCTCGATCAGGTCGTCAAGATACGGGTCGTCGACGAAGTTGGAGAACTCGCCTGCGACCTCGGTGTACTGCTCATTGCCGTCCTCACGGGCGCGCTTGTCGCGCTCGCGTCGGTACTTCTCGCGCAAGGCATCGGGGTCGAATGTCAACTCGTCGCTCGTCACCTGAGCGACCGTACCGACGCGGTCTGCCCTGCCCCGAACCGAGGCCCCATCGGCCAGACTGACCGACATGGTCGACGTGATCACTGACGAGCAGGTCCGCACCGCGCTGCCATGGCGCACAGTGGTCGAGTCACTCCGAGCTGGATTCGCCGCCGGTTCGACGCTGACCGTGCCGCAACGGCATCACCATGAGATGGGCGACGGCGACGACGCTCCCACGCTGCTCCTGATGCCCGCATGGAGCAGCAGCTATGCCGGTATCAAAATCGTCACGGTGTTCCCCACCAACCGTGGCACTGATGTGCCGACGATCAACGGCAACTACCTGCTGATGGACGGCAGCACCGGCGTCCCGCTCGCCGTGCTCGACGGCGGCGAGCTGACCGCGCGACGCACCGCCGCCGCATCAGTACTTGCTGCCACCCTGCTCGCCCGACCGGAATCGTCGCGGCTCGTGGTCGTCGGCGCCGGCCGCCTTGCCGGCAACCTCGCACGCGCCTACGCCGAGCACTTCCCGCTCGCCGACATCGTGGTGTGGAACCATCGCCACGTTGGCGCCGAACGATTGGCGGCCGAACTCGCGAGCGACGGTCTGCCTGCGTCGGCCACAACCGGCCTTTCGTCAGCCGTCGCATCGGCCGACATCGTCACAGCGGCCACACTCTCGTCCGAGCCCATCGTCGAGGGCGCATGGCTGCAGCCCGGAACCCACCTGGATCTCGTCGGAGCGTTCACGCCAACGATGCGCGAAGCAGACGACGATGCCGTTCGGACGGCTGAGGTCTACGTCGACACGATGGCCGGCGCGCTCACAGAAGCCGGCGACATCGTGCAGCCCGTTCGGAGCGGCGTACTCAGCGTCGACGACATCCGCGGCGACCTGTTCTTCCTGTGTGCCGCCGCGAGGCCAACGATGAGAGACCCCGACACGATCACTTTGTTCAAGTCGGTCGGCCACGCCCTGGAAGACCTCGTTGCCGCGGCGACGGTCTACGAGGAGACCCGCAAGCCGGATGACGACCCCCTCAGATGACAGACTGCCCGGCGTGAATTCCACCTCCATCGTCAGCACGCTGCTCGATCCTGTCCGCCTGATGGTCGCTGGATCGATCGCCGGCAGGGCCCGCACGGTTGCCAACATCGCTGAATACACCGGCGTCGAAGAACGTGACGTCGTCGCAGCAATCGGCACACTCCGTCAGGTCGGACTCGTCGAGCAGTCCGACGACGGTTACACGTTGCCCGCCCCGAGCCTGCGTCGACTCGCCACCGAGCTGGCCGAGACCGACGTGCCCATGGACCCGTGGGTCGGATTCGGCATGACCGACGACGAGCAACAGATCCTCGAACGTTTCTTCCAAGGTCGCACGTTGGCCGAGATCCCGGCCAACCGGGCCAAGCGACTCCTCGTCCTCGAGCGCATCTCGCTCGAGTTCGATCTCGGCACTCATTACGCCGAAGCTGAGGTGAACGACATACTCCGCGGCTTCCACACCGACGTCGCGACGCTGCGTCGATACCTCGTCGATGAAGGCCGTCTCGACCGTGAGGCCGGACAGTACTGGCGCAGCGGCGGACGAACCGACACGAGCTGAACGGCGCGAGTCACCCGTCACGCAATGAGACGTTGACGTATCGCAACGAGACGTTTACGTTCTACTAGAACGCAATCGTCTCACACCGGAGTTACATCAATGACCGACACACCGCTCTTCGAGCAACCCGACATTCATGCTCGGAGATGGTTCCTGCTCGGCATCATGTGCCTCAGTCTCGTCATGGTCATCATGGCGGTGTCGGGCCTCAACGTCGCGATTCCGTCAATCCAGAGAGCACTCGGCGCCTCGGCCACCGACCTCCAGTGGATCGTTGACTCGTACGCCATCATTTTCGCCGGCCTTCTCCTGACGGCCGGAGCGATCGGTGACCGATTCGGTCGCAAGCGGGCGCTGCAGGGTGGCCTCGTCCTGTTCGGACTCGGATCGGTGATCGGCACGTTCGCCGACGATGTCACTGTCGTGATCATCGCCCGCGCCGTGATGGGCATCGGCGCCGCGTTCGTCATGCCCGCGACGCTCTCGATCGTCACCGCAGTGTTCCCACCCGAGGAGCGGACCAAGGCGATTGCGGTCTGGGCGGGTTTCGCCGGTGCAGGCGGGGCGCTCGGCCCGCTCGTGGTCGGCTTCCTGCTCACCGACTGGTGGATCTTCCCCGCCTACTGGTGGGGCGCCGCGTTCCTCTTCAATGTGGTCACGGTCGGCATCGTGCTCACCGCCGTCA
>CAXMZV010000294.1:0-5674 GCA_964199985.1 Candidatus Ilumatobacter isfjordensis
AGGTGGTTGGATTCGAAGAGCCGACCGAGGCCGAGGACGCTCGGGCCTCGACGGTCGTCCTCAGCGACGGCTCGCGAGTGCCGACCGACCTCGTGATCCTCAGCATTGGTGTGAAGCCCGAGGTCGAGCTGGCTCGAACCTCGGGCGTCGACGTCGGCGAGTTGGGCGGCATCCGGGTCAATCAGCACATGCGTACCAGCGACGAGCACATCTGGGCCGTCGGCGATGCGATCGAGGTCCGGAACCCCGTCACCCATGACTGGTCACTTCTTCCGCTCGCTGGACCGGCCAACCGCCAGGGACGAGTCGCGGCCGACAACGTCATGGGGCGACCCTCCCGCTACCGCGGAACGTGGGGCACGTCAGTCGTTCGGGTCTTCGACCTCACGATCGCCGCGACGGGCCTCAACGAGCGGCAGCTCCGAGGGGCCGGGATCGACTTCGAGTCCGTGCACGTGCACCCGCTTTCCCACGTTGGCTACTACCCGGGTGCCGAGCTTCTGGACATGAAGCTGGTCTTTTCTGCCGAAGACGGGACGATCTATGGAGCCCAGGTCGTTGGCGACGAATCGGCTGCCCGCCGGATCGATGTACTCGCCACCGCAATTCAGGGCGGCCTGTCGGTCGACGATGTTGCTCAACTCGAGCTCTGCTACGCCCCGGCGTACGGCGCTCCGAAGGATCCGGTGAATCTCTTGGCCATGGCAGCTCGCAACGTCGTCAACGACGATGTCAGCATTGCCCATTGGCACGAGGTGGATGATCTTGGTGAGGACGAGGTTCTCCTCGACGTCCGCAGTGCCGAAGAGCGCGAGGTCAGCGTGATTCCCGGATCGATACACATCCCCCTCGATGAGCTCCGAGGTCGTCTCGATGAACTCGACATGTCAAAGCGGCTCATCGTTCATTGCTTCTCCGGCCAGCGCTCCTATTTCGCATATCGGATGCTTCGGCTTCGCGGTTTTAGTGTGCGCAACCTCACCGGCGGGATCCGAAGCTGGCAGGCCGCCCACCCCGACCGAGACCGCCAAAAGCCTGCGACCGAGCACATCAGCGCACTGGCCAAGTAGCCCCCGCCGCCAGCGACGTCAGCGACGTTCGAGGTTGTTTCAGTAGGTCATGCTGACGCGGCCTCATGGTGCAGCAAGTCGAGTTCGATCTCGAGCCGCTCGGCCAGGACCTCGAGGTCGGTGATCATGTCCCGGTCCGCGACGAGGGTGACGTCGACACGATGATCGTGGGAGATGGCGCTGATCGACAGGCCGCACCCGTCGGTGATCGGGCACATCGCGTGTTCACGCACGATGTCGTGGCCGGCGATCGGGCCTTCATCGCGACCGGGGATGTTGACGATGTACACGTTGAACGGCGGCATCATGCGCAGTCCCGCGCCCGTGGTCAGCAGCAGCCGTGACGCTGCACCGGCCAATGCCGACGGCGCGCCAGCACGATTGCTGATCGACTGGGCCGACTGCGGTTCGAGTTCGAGGGTGAGCTCCGACATCGACGCGGAGATGTCATCGAGCCGCTGGAGCGGGTCGTGACGATGCGTAGCGAGCGGAACGAGCGCTGCACCGAGCTCGTCTGACTCGGCGTCGACCAGCAGGGGCGTCAGAGCGACGAGCGGCTCGGCCGGCAACTCGTCGTGGAGGACCATCCAGTGGCGGAGCGCGCCGCTGATCACGGTCAGCAGCACGTCGTGGAACCGAACGTCTCGTTGGCGTCTGATCTCCCGCAATCGATCGACCGACAGCGTCACCCGCGCCACACGGCGGTGGGTGCCGACCGTGCGATTGAACGACACGCGAGGGACGGGTCGGTCGTTGCGTGCCCGCTCGACCGGGTGCATGCTCGAACTCGAGGCCGCAAGGACCAACCGCGCAACCTCACCGAGGACCGGGATTCGTCGGTACGCCTGGAGCAGGTGGCGGCCAGAGCGAATCGGGCTGCGCAGGGTCGACCAGGCAGCTTTGATCAACAGGTCCGAGTCGGTCGGCATCATGTCGGGCCGCCACGAACCGGTCTGGGGACTGTCGACACCGACCGCGTGCCCGGCGAGCACCGGTGACAGCGGACCCAATGGGCCCAATTCCTCGATCAGTACGACGTGCACCTTGACGAACAGGACGCTGGCGCCATCGGGGTTCTCGATCAGGTAGAGCTCCCACAGCGGGCGATTCCGGTCGAGGGGACGCTCATGGAGGCGTGCGAGGAGTTGCTCCAATGCGTCCATGTCCGATGAACCCGGTACCGCAAGGTGGCGGATGTGATAGTCGAGGTCGAATTGTGGGTCCTCGATCCACCACGGGTCGTCGAGTTCGAGCGGGACGTGCCGGACGCGGCGTCGCAGTGATGGGGCGCGGTGCATGCTCTCCTCGATGACGGAGCGCAGACCGGAGAACGTGAGATGTCGGCCGTCGGAGTCCGCCGCGAGCTCGAGGCACAATGACTGATGTCCGAGGTTGGTGTTGGTTTCAGCGGTGAGCAGGGCGGTCTCAGACGGTGAGAGTTGATGCATCGGATGGCTCCTGTTCGAGGGATGGGTACCTCCAGCGCAGTCGTCGGTGGGGAGTGAACGGTTGCCAGGTGTTGGGCCGTTGTGCGAGACGGTCGGCGATCGCGTACATGACGGCGGGGTTGGTCGCCAGCCCGAGATGGGTCCCGCGCACCTCGACACATTCCGCGGTGGGCCCCGGCGTCTGTCGGCAGAGGCGACCGGGAACGACGCCGTCCTGTTTCGACCAGATCGTGGTCGACGGGACCGGGATCTCGTCGACGTCGATACGCGGCGGTGTCGGCACGAACAGGTGACCAGCGATCTCTTGGAGTAGGCCGATGTTCGAGTCGCCGGTGCGGAGCCTGATCGGGGAGCCGAGGGTGATCACCTGGCCGACCAGCTCCTGGCGGTGCTGTGCCAACAGGCGGGCAAGTAGCCCACCTGCGCTCCACCCGACGATGTCGATCGTCGACCCGTGGCGGTGAGCGAGCTCCTGAATCAACCGGTCGAGGCCCGCCGCGATGTGGTCGGCGACCCCAACGTTGATGCCCAGGCCCCAACCCGACGGGCGATGCCCGAGTGAGCGGAGGAACGCCCGGAGTGGCGCTGTCGTAATGTCGCCGGTGACGAAACCTGGCAGCACAAGTACCGGACGTGCTCCACCGGTCGGAGCGGCGAGCGCCGCCAGGGCCGCGCCGGGAACGGCGAGCAGCAACTCGGGGCCGGTCAGTACTTCGGCCCAGATCGGCCGGGCGCGCGGAGTCCCCTCCGTGTCCGGTTCGTCCTCGACATCACAACGTATGTTCAGCACCGCTCCCGCCTTGTTCCCGTCTCCAACGATCCTTGGGGGTTTTAGCCTCGCGTCCCACAGGATGGTGAAACAGAGGACAAGTTCCCAAGCCGAAGATGCCCGCGATCCGACGGGACGCTCTGATCGCGTCGTGGCAGAGCTTGGTGACCGGCACACCGCGCCCGGAGCCGTTCGGACCCCGCACCGGTCGAACGGTGGGCTACCCCAATTGGCTCGCGCTCTCCAGCGTCAGGCACAACCCACTCAATATGGCGCAACCCATCCGAGGCTCGAAACCGCCCGATAGCGGCTGAGACGCGCTCGGTGGGTGCACGAGAACGAGCGAATCATGGCAGACAGCAGCCGTCGACGCGGTCGGCACTTCAGGTCCGACCAACGGTCAGGTGCCAAGCCCGCTGGCATTGTTTCCGGCGCCCGGAAATCGAGGTGTCACCCCCACATCACCATCTCGCCCTTGACCGTGGCAGCTCGAATCGCAAGCGCCTCCTCGCGGATGTTGATCTGTGTGCTCCGAGCTGGCGATCCGGGCGCCCTCGAGCGCGTGTCATCGAGTCGGCGTTGTGGGGCGGTCTTGCCCGGCGGCACCGAGCGGCGTGCAGAGGAGGTTGGACCCGGTCGTGGGTCAGGCGAGGTGACCCAGCAACCGTGAGGTCACGACTCTTGGATCATCGTCCTCGAGCCACCTCGGAATCGGGAGCAGCCAGCACCGATTTGAGTGATCGCACAGATCACTGGACAGCCGATCGCATGCCTCGACCGAGCGCGAAGCGAGCGTCAGGCGCCACGCGTCAGCGGACGGCGACGGCGACCTTGCCGTTGGGGCGGCCGGTGCGGGCGTAGTCATAGGCAGCGGCGACGTCGTCGAGGGGGAAGGTGCGGTCGAGCACGGGACGGATCGTGCCGTCGGTGACCAGTGTCGCGATCTCGGCGAGTTGCTTGCCGTTGGGTTCCATGAAGAACGAGTGAAACGTGACGTCGCGTTCGGCTGGGAGCCCGTCGGGTGCGTCGCCCTTGATGGAGACGATCGTGCCGCCTGGCTTCACCGCGTCGAATGACCTCTTCAGGGTGTCGTCACCGAGCATGTCGAACACGAGGTCGTATTTTTCGGCGACCTCTTCGAACCGCTCGTTCGAGTAGTCGACGAACTGATCTGCGCCCAGGTTCTGAACGAGATCCTTGTTCTTGGCGCTGGCGGTCGTAGCGACCCACGCTCCGGCGTGCTTCGCGATTTGGATTGCCAGGGTGCCCACGCCGCCTGAGCCGGCGTGGATCAACACGCGTTGGCCGGCCTCGAGCCCGCCCTTGTCGAACAGTGCTTGCCACGCGGTGAGACCCGCGAGCGGGATGCCCGCCGCTTCCGCGTGGGAGATGTTTGACGGCTTGATCGCAAGATCGCTCGCCTTCAACGCCGCATACTCAGCCATCGTCCCTGCCTGCATGCCGTCGGCACGGGCGAACACTTCGTCACCGACGGAAAAGCCCGGGGCGTCGGGCCCGACCTCGACGAGCACGCCGGACACGTCGTAGCCGACGATCCAGGGAAGTTCGTAGGGCAGCATGTCCTGCACGTATCCGGCCATGACAATCCAGTCGATCGGATTGATTGCTGCGGCGTGGACTTCGACCATCACGCTGTCGTCGGGAAGTGTGAGCGATCATCGGAACCCGCGTTCGGCGATCATGGAAAGTCGCGGTGGGCCGGGGGTTCTGGTCGGTGGTTGGTGAGGTTAGTTGGCTCCTCCGTGGCCGGGGTTGGTGGTTGCGATTTCGAGGCCGTTGTGCTCGCGTAGACGCCAGGACTGGCCTTTGATGTTGAACACGATTGCGTTGTGCATGAGCCGGTCGAGGACGGCCGCTGCGACGACGGCGTCGCCGAAGATGGTGCCCCAGTCGGGCAGGCCGCGGTTGGTGGTGACGATGGTGGGGTGGCCTTTTTCGTAGCGGGTGTTGACGACTTGGAAGAACACCGCTGAGGCTTCGGTGCCGCCGATCGGGAGCAGGCCGACGTCGTCGATCACGAGAACGGTTGGCGCGGTGAAGGCTTTCATCTTCGATGCGAGGTTGCCCTCGATCGAGGCTCGCACGAGTGTGCGGCAGAGGTTGTCGGCGGTGGTGAAGTAGCCGCGGTAGCCGGCCTCGACAGCGAGCGTTGCGAGGGCGACGGCGAGGTGTGTTTTGCCGCAGCCCGGCTGACCGAGGAACAGGATCGGCCGGTTCTCATCAATGAACCTGAGTGTCGCCAGGTCCTCCATCAGTTTGCGGTCAACGGAGGGTTGGAACTCGTAGTCGAAGTCGTCGATGGTTCGCCGGTAGGGGAACCTGGCGTAACGCAACCGTGCCGCCAGGCGCCGGTCCCGGTCGGCGGT
>CAXMZV010000295.1:0-5673 GCA_964199985.1 Candidatus Ilumatobacter isfjordensis
GCGGTTGGCTACGGCGCGGGAACCGCGGACCCGCCGGGCCGAGCGAACATCGTCCAAGTCGTCATCACCGTCGCCGAGCCCACCACCGACTGAGCCACGAACGGCTGCCCACATTTTCGTGTGAGGACAAGCTCCGTCGGACGGACCATCTGCTCACACGAACCCCTCCGCGCTGTTTTGTTGGCGGCCGGAGCGGGGCCGCATCCGTATGATGCGCGGCCATGGGTGCAATCGCGGTCAGCCACCTGGGCTGGAAGTTGCCGAGTGGTGATGAGCTGCTCGACGACATCAGCTTCTCGGTCGGCAACGGCGATCGGGTCGCCCTGGTCGGTGCAAATGGTGTGGGCAAAACCACGCTCTTCCGACTGATCACCGGAAGCCTCACGCCGACGGCGGGCACGATCAGTATCGACGGTCAGCTCGGTGTGATGCATCAGCTCGTCGGCACGGCCGACCATCCGGCCGACACCGTCCGGGAACTACTGCTGTCGGTGTCGCCGCAACGGCTGATCGACGCAGCCGCCGGCCTCGTGGGTGCCGAGGCGCGGCTCGATGACGACCCCATGGCCTACGCCGACGCCATCACCCGCTGGGGCGACGTCGGCGGCTACGACGCCGAGGTGCTGTGGAATGAATGTACGACGCGTGCGGTCGGTGAATCGTTCGACTCGATCGCCGACCGGCTGCTGCGAACCTTCAGTGGCGGTGAGCAGAAACGCCTCGCCCTCGAATCGCTGTTTCGGAGCGAGTTCGACATCCTCGTCCTCGACGAGCCCGACAACTTCCTCGACGTGCCCGCCAAGCGGTGGCTCGAGCAGCAGCTGAACGAGACCCGCAAAACCGTCGTCTTCATCAGCCACGATCGCGAGCTCCTCGCCGCCAGCGCGAGCAAGATCGTCACGATCGATCCGGCGGGCGCCTGGACGCATGGCGGATCCTTCGGCACGTACGCCGAGGCCAAGGAGCACCACGAGAACCGCCGTGCGCACAGCCGAGCGCTGTACGACACCGAGAAGCAGCGCCTCGAGGACTACGTCAAGTTGATGCGCCAGCGCGCCTCGATCAGCGAGGCGTTCGCTCCCAAGTTGAAGGCAGCCGAGAGCAAACTCCGACAGTTCCTGTCCAAGAACGAGCGGCCGGTCGACGTTGCGGACCAGAAGATCGACGTCCAACTTCGTGGCGCCCGAACCGGCAAGCGCGCGGTCATCTGTGAACGGTTGGAGATCGAGGGGTTGACCGATCCGTTCGACCTCGAACTCTGGTACGGCGAACGCGTCGCGGTGCTCGGCGGGAACGGTGTTGGCAAGAGTCACTACCTCCGACTCTTGAACTCGGCCTCGATGGAAGGTGCTCCGGCTAGTGGGGTCGGGGCCGTCGCTCATTCCGGCGTGGCTCGCCTCGGTGCCGGCGTCATTCCCGGCCTCTTTCACCAAACGCATGAGCATCCCGAGTGGGTCGGGCGCGAGCTGGTCGACATCCTCCACGACCACGACGTCGTGCTGAGCAAGGCGATGGGCATGCTGCGTCGCTACGAGTTGCAGGGCGCGGCCAACCAGCCGTTCGAAACGCTGTCGGGTGGCCAGCAGGCTCGATTCCAGATCCTGCTGTTGGAGCTGTCGGGCGCAACGCTCTTGCTGCTCGACGAGCCGACGGACAACCTCGATCTCGTGTCAGCAGAGGCGCTCGAAATCGGGCTCGCGCAATTCAACGGCACCGTGGTGACCGTCACGCACGACCGCTGGTTTCTCCGCGGCTTCGATCGCTACGTCGTGTTCGGGGACAATTGTGCCGTGACCGATCACACCGTGCTGCCGGCCACCTGGGCCGACTGAGATCAGAGCCGAGAGTCAGACAAGGAGGGCTGCGTCGATCCAGTCCTTGATTTGCTCAGCGGACTCGCTCCCGCTCTTGCGGGCGTTGACCGAACCGTCGGCATGAAGCATCACGGTGTACGGGAAACCGCTGCCCCCATAGAGCTGGAATGCTTCAGCCTCAAGCGTGTCGGCGAGCACCGGCCACGTCCAGTCCTTCTCCACCATCCACTCCGACGGCGGGTAGTTCTCGCGGTCGTCCACGACGGCGGTGCTGATTCCGATGATGTTGAGTTCGTCGGGCAGGTCACCTTGATCGCGCAGCTTGACGATCTCGGGGATCTCGTCGTTGCAGTGCGGGCACCAGTGCGCGAGGAAGACGAGCATCGTCGGACCCTCGGTTTCTCCGCCGATCGTGATGTCGCTGCCGTCGAATTGCTGGCCGGTGATGATCGGCGCCGCCAGCCCGACGGCGGTGTCAGCTTCGGGGTCTTCGAGCGGGGGCAGTGCCTCGCCGACGACGTCGAGCGATGCCGACACCTCGAGCACGGCCGGGCTGGCCTCGGTCGCCGCAGGCGAAGATCCGCTCGACCCGTCGGCCTCATCGGTCGCAGCATCACTGCCGCCGCACGCCGCGACAGTGAGCATGGCGGCCAGTGCAATGGCGCCGACTCGGGGGGAACTCATGAACGTCGTCATAACTCCAGTCTGCTCGCTCTTCCAGCTGTTGCAACCGCGGTGCGGAGATAGCGTTGGCGACCGATGACCGAGACCGACGACCGGACGGCGCTCCGCGATCTGCGCCGCACTCGGCAACGTCGTCGACTCGGCGACACGGAATGGTTCGACGTCGCGTACCGCGTTTATCTGTTCGCCCTCGTCGGCATGATCGGCGTGGTGCTCGCTTCCGATGCGATCGGTGGGCTGATCGGCGACGACGTGACGACCTCCGACCTACTCACACGAGGTCCGTCACTCCTGGGCCTCGCCATGGTCGCCACAGTCGGGTTGGGCCTCCGCAGCGGCGCGGACGGTGGACCAGTGTCGATCGAAGTCGCGGACGTCACGCATCTGCTCCTCGCGCCAATCAGCCGCCGCCGCGTCCTGCTTCGTCCCATTGCCCAGCGCGTTCGTTCCGCGATGTTCGCCTTGGCGTTGCCGGGAGCCATCGTCGGTCAATTCGTCGCACGAGAGGTCGAGGGGTCCCGCGCTGCGTGGGCTGCAGCGGGTGCTGCTTTCGGCGCACTCGTTGGCGCAGCGTTCGTGTCGAGCGCAGTGCTCAGCCATTCGCTTCGGCTCCCCCGCTGGGGTGCGACCGCCGTGGCCGGTGTGCTGCTCGCATGGCAGGCCGAAGCCGCGTGGGCGACCTGGACCGATGCCGAGAGCGCGCTGCGTTCAGGACCCGCCAATCTGGCGGGCAGCCTTGCGTTCTGGGGGATCCGCCAACGTTCAATCGATCTGCTGGCGATCGCCGTCGTCATCGTCGCCGTTGGTGCCGCGCTGGCACTCGGGGGCCGACTCCGCATCGAGCCACTGGTGCGCCGTGGTCGACTCGTCTCCCAACTTCGCTTTGCCGCGACAGTGCAGGACTTGCGCACCGTCGTCTTGCTCCGCCGTCAACTTCGCGCCGAAACGATGCGCGCAACGCCGTGGGGCGGAGCCCCGCGTGTCGCGGTTCGCAATCGCACGTCGACCGGAACGAGCTCACTTCGATCAATGATCTGGCGGCGCGGCTTCCGCTCACTTCGTCGCCTTCCGGCTGCTCGCCTCGGCCGCATCGTTGCACTTGCCGTCGGAGCTGGCGTCAGTGGCTCGCTTGCTGTGAGTTCGTCACTGCTCTTTCTGCTCGGGCTGCTCGCCGCGCTGTTCCTCCTCGGTATGGAATCGATCGAGCCGCTATCGCAGGAGATCGATCGACCCGACCTCACCGATGGCCTGCCGTTCGACCGCGGCACGCTCTACGCGCACCATCTCGTCGCGCCAGCCGCGCTGCTTTGGTTCGCGGGCATCATCGCAGCTGCGACAGCATCGGTGATCCGGCCCAGCGACGCCGCCGCCGCGTTTGCGATTGCCCTGCCCACAGTGTGGGCGGGAGCTCTCGGCCCGGTCATCGCCGCTGTGCTCGATTCCTCCACGCCCATCGCCATCGCCGACACCACGTTGATGGGCGCACCACGCGACACCGAGGTGTCGCTCGTGCCGCCCGAGTTCGCTGGCTTCAGCAATGCGATCTCCACGTTGCTTCCGATCGTGATCAGCGCGCTCGGCGTGGTCCCGCTGCTCGCCATGCGGGCCGACCCGAGTGCGGCAACTGCAGCCCGGTGCGTCGTCGGCATCGGTCTCGCCGGTGCCGCTGCGGTGATGTGGATTCGGCGTCGAGACCGGTGGGCCGTGAAGATCCGGGCGTTCTTCGAAGCCGGCCGCGAGCAGAAGGCAGCAGCAACCTCATGACGTCACCATCCGACCCCGCAACGTCGAGCGGCAGCGTGTTGAACGCGGCCGGGCTCACCAAGCAGTACGGCAGCGCGGTTGCGCTCGCCCCGATCGATGTCGACATCGCTGCGGGTGAACGCATCACGCTCATCGGCCACAACGGCAGCGGCAAGACCACGTTCATCCGCATGCTGGCGGGGCTCCTCGAACCATCGGGCGGCTCGGCGATCGTTGGCGGGCACCCGCTCGGTTCGATCGAGGCCCGCGCGGCCTTGTCATACCTGTCCGACGAGCCGGTGTTCTACGACGACCTGAGTGTCTGGGAACACCTCGAGTACATCGCTCGGCTGCACGGAACCGGGGACTGGGAGCAGCACTCCATCGACCTGCTCGACGCCGTTGGTATTGTCGAGCGAGCCGATGATCTCCCGGCAACGTTCAGTCGCGGGTTGAAACAGAAGGCCGCGATCGCCATGGCGTTCGTCCGTCCGTTCGACGTGATGGTCGTCGACGAGCCGTTCGTCGGACTCGATCGGACCGGCCGCGCGGCGCTCCTTGAACTCTTCCGTTCAGCACACGCCGATGGCGCGGCCCTGCTCGTGGCCACCCACGAGCTGAGCAGCGTCGCCGACAGCGAGCGCGTGATTGCCCTCAGTGGCGGTGTCGTCACGTTTGATGGCCCGGCCAGTGGGGCAGATGTCAATGCTCTGACAGAAGGGTTGCATCCAGACAACGGTTGATCGATTTTCTTCGATTCAGCATGGATGCATCACTTGCGCGGACTCTGGTGGTCTACGCTGACTGCATGCAGGAGTTTTCATCGGTTACCGCTTCGTCCTATGACGCAGAATCCCTCGCGCCACTGCTCAGTCAGAAGGCAGCAGAAGGCTGGGACGTCATTTCGATCGTCGCGGCTGGCACAAACATCGTCGCCTACCTGAGTCGAGGTGGTGCTGGCGAGACCACAGACAGCGACGATGCCGTCGCCGTTCCAGGTGTGGCTGCGGCCGCCATTGCGACCGCTGGCGTTGCCGCTGCCGTCGTGGCCACCGCTGACGAAGCACCTGCGGACGAGCCTGAGGCGGCACCTGCCGCTGAAGAGACACCCGCAGTCGAAGAAGCACCGGCAGTCGCCGCTGAGCCGGCCGCCGCACCAAGCCTTCCCGGCGGCGATGCACCGTACGTGCCGGCCGAGACCGCCATCACAGCCGACGCACCCGCTGAAGTAGCCGACGCCACCGCACCGGCCGACGCTGCTGCTGCCACCGCCGCAGCAGCAGCCGACGAGCCGGCCGGCTGGGCCGCCGCACCAGACAACGATCTCGCCGATCTTGCTGCGCAAGTCGGCGCCGAAGACACCGCTGCCGATGCCAGTGACGCTGCTGCAGGAATCGGTGGTGGCATTGCCGCTGCTGGTGTCGCCGGAGCC
>CAXMZV010000296.1:0-5662 GCA_964199985.1 Candidatus Ilumatobacter isfjordensis
GAACAATGGCATAGTGGAGCAAACTTTTTCGCAGTTGGACCGGGGAAAATATTAGGCTATGATAGAAATGAATATACAATTGAAGAAATCAATAAAAATGGTTTTGATGTTATAAAAGGGAAAGATATAATTAATAATAAAGTAAAAATAGAAAGCAACAAAAAATTTGTTATAACTATTGAAGGGGCAGAATTGGCACGCGGCGGCGGCGGATGCCGATGTATGACACGGCCAAGCTCATCACCGCGGTGGGGGAGAACTATGCAATTCCTTCAGCCGGGGGCGGGTGTTGCGGTGCACTGCACGTGCACGCCGGACTTGACGACGAGACACGTCGACTGGCGGCCGACGTGATGGCATCCATGCCAGGCGACGCTCCGATCGTCGTCAATTCCGCGGGTTGTGGCGCAGCGATGAAGGACTACGGCCACCTCGTCGGCACTGCCGACGCGGCGGCGTTCAGTGCGCGGGTGCTCGACGTGAACGAGTACTTGGCTGAACGCGTCGATCGACTTCCTCCGATGGTGGGTCCTCGCCCAACAGTGATTGTGCAAGACCCCTGCCACCTCCGCCATGTGCAACGTGTGGTCGATCCGGTCCGGACGCTGTTGGGACACGTCTCCTCGGTCGTCGAACTTGATGACGATGGCTTGTGCTGCGGCGCCGGTGGGGCGTATTCGGCGTTGCAGCCTGACCTTGCTGGCCAGATTCGCGAGCGGAAGGTCGCCTCGATTGCACGCGCCACGAGTCGCAGTGATGCGTCGCTCGTCGCGAGTGCCAACCCTGGGTGTTCGATGCACCTGAGCGCGGTGCTCGGTGACGATCTGGCGGTCCGTCACCCCGTCGACATCGTGGCCGACGCGCTGGGACTCTGAGATGGCGAACTATGGCGATCTCGCAGATCGGTTGACGGCGGTTGGCGCCGACATCGATGAGATCGCATTCGACGCATTGCGCGAAGCGGTGGCTGATGGTGAGATCCAACGACCCGTCGAGGACAGAAAACTGATGCAAGCGCGTCGAGCAATTGAGAAGGCCGCAGCGATATTGCGCCAACTCGACGGCGACGACCAGATCTGGACCTAGGAGTTGAGGTCGCCGATGAGGCGCAGCGCGTACAGTGCGGTGATGCCGCCGAGCGCCGCCGATGCACCTGCACGCCGAGAAGGGGAGTGGATCACCCACTCCACGCTGCGGGAGGTGTATTCGAGTTGGTGGATGACGCTGCGCATCGACGACGTCGAGAAGCCGGACGGCAGCCACACTGAACACGAAGTGGTACGTGGCCCCGATGCAGCTGGCTGCGTCATGCTCGACCCCGAGCGTGGGATCTTGATGATCTGGCGCCACCGATTCATGCCCGACACCTGGGGGTGGGAGGTGCCCGGTGGGGCGATCGACGCTGGTGAAACTGCCGAGCAAGCCGCAGTACGCGAAGCCTACGAGGAGACGGGCTGGCGAATCGTCGGACCCGTGCGACACCTCAGCACCCACCATCCGTCCGTCGGGCTCGTCAACCAGACCTTTTCGATCTTCGTGGGTGAGGGCGTCGAACACGTGGGCATGCCGCCGGACGTCAACGAAGCAGTGCGGGTCGAGTGGCGATCGTTCGAGCAGGTGGCAGCCGACGTCGAGTCGGGTGAGATCAGCGATGCGTTCAGTCAGCTCGCGGTGACGTTGGCGCTGGCCACGACCGGTCGCGGTGATGTATTAGTTCGCGACTGATCCGCCGATTCTTGTTGCGTTGCGCGCCATCGGAGTCATGAAACTGCTTCCTCGCCGGTGATCCACAATTGACTCAAGAATCGGGGCGGTGCCGCCGAAGAACTTGGTGAGAACCCTGTGTCAACACCGGGCTTTCTGCAGGCACTGCCCGAGGAGCTGCTGTTATCGTGCCGCCTTGGTCAGGGTCACCAAAATTTGAACGCATACACGTTGACCTCGCTCCAGATGGTCGGCACCCCAATCCGCAAACGGGAGATCACAATGAAGGTAGGAATTCTTGCAGGTGGGCTGGGAAGCCGCCTTTCCGAGGAAACCACGGTCAAGCCCAAGCCCATGGTCGAGGTCGGCGAAGACCCCATCCTGTGGCACATCATGAAGTACTACGCCCACTTCGGGCACGACGACTTCGCTGTGGCGCTCGGATACAAAGGTGAGTACATCAAACGTTGGTTCGCCGATCAGGCGACCCTCGGTGGCGACCTCACGGTGCGGCCGAAGTCAGGCGAGGTCACTTCGTCGGGTTCGCAGATCGAAGACGACTGGACCGTCAAACTGATCGAGACGGGGCGCGACACCAACACCGGTGGTCGCATCAAGCGGCTCATCCCACACATGGGTGGCGAGACATTCATGATCACCTGGGGCGACGGCGTCGCGACGGTCGACCTCGACAAGCTGGTCGAGTTCCACAAGAGCCACGGCAAGCTGTGCACGCTCACCGCGGTGCACCCGCCGGCGCGCTTTGGTCACATCGAGATCGGTGACGACTCGACGATCACCGAATTCACCGAGAAGCCGCAGGCGGCCGAAGGCTGGATCAACGGTGCGTTTTTCGTGATGGAGCCCGAGGTCGCCAACTACATCGACGACGACGACACCCTGTTCGAGCGTGAGCCGCTCGAACGACTCGCTGCTGAGGGCCAGCTCATGGCCTACAAGCACAACGACTTCTGGGCGTGTATGGACACGGTCAGAGACAAAGTGATGCTCGAGAAGCTTTGGGCATCTGGAAGCGCCCCTTGGAAGGTTTGGTCATGAAGGTTTTGGTCACCGGTCACGATGGTTACATCGGCACGATTCTCGTGCCGATGCTGCAGTCGCGTGGCCACGAGGTCGTCGGCATGGACAACATGCTGTTCGAGCCGTGCGTCTTCGGCGCGAAGTTGTCGAAGCCCGACGTCGAGTTGCGCGTCGACATTCGCGATGCGAAGCCTGAACACTTCGACGGCATCGACTCGGTCATCCACCTCGCCGGTATGAGCAACGATCCGGCTGGCGATCTCAATCCCGAGGCGACCTACGAGATCAACCATCGCGCCTCGTCGCGCCTGGGCGAGATGGCGAAAGACGCGGGCGTCAACCGATTCCTGTTCTCGTCGTCGTGTTCCACCTACGGCGCGCATGGTGACGACTTCCTCGACGAGCACGCCGAGTTCCTTCCTGTCACGCCGTACGGCGAGTCGAAGGTCTTCGTCGAGCAAGACCTGGCCAAGATGGCCGACGATAATTTCACGCCGACGTATCTGCGAAATGCCACGGCGTATGGCTCTTCCGAGCGTCTGCGCGGTGACCTGGTGGTCAACAATCTCACTGGGTTCGCGCTGACCACCGGCAAGGTGTTCCTGAAGAGCGACGGTTCATCATGGCGCCCGCTGGTGCATATCGAGGACATCTCGCGTGCGTTCTGCGTGCTGATGGAGGCGCCTGCCGAAGCGGTGCATGACCAAGCCTTCAACATCGGCGCCACCGCCGAGAACTACAAGATCAGCGACGTCGCCACCATCGTCGGCGAGGTCACCGGTGCCGACATCACGATGTCGGACGAGGCGTTCAACGACATCCGCAACTATCGCGTCAACTGCGACAAACTGGCCAACGCGTTCCCCGAAGCGGTTCCGCAGTGGACCGTGCGCAAGGGCGCCGAGCAGCTCAAGGCTGCGATGGAGCTCAACGGGCTGACGCATGCCGATCTCGAAGGTGCCAAGTACATGCGTTTGAAGAAGCTGCAGGAGAACATGGACAACGGAACACTCTCCGCCGATCTGCACTGGCTGGGCACCGCATGAGCACCATCACTGCATGCCGCGGCTGCGGATCCTCCGACCTGAAGGAGTTCCTCGACCTCGGCGAAACACCGTTGGCCGATGCGCTTGTCACCGCTGAGGTCGTCGCCAACCCGGACTCCGAGGAACGGTTCCCGTTGAAGGTCGCGTTCTGTCCGGTCTGCGCTCTGGTACAGATCACCGAGGACGTCGAGCCCGAGAAGCTGTTCGTCGACAACTATCTGTACTTCTCGTCGTTCTCCGACCATCTGTTGCAGCACAGTCGTGCGCACGTGATGAACCTGGTCGAGACGCGTGGCCTCGGACCCGATTCGCTCGCGGTCGAACTGGCGAGCAACGACGGCTACTTGCTGAAGAACTTCGTCGAGGCCGGCGTGCCGGTGGTCGGATTCGACCCGGCTCCCGACCAGGCCGAGGCGGCCAACGCCATCGGTGTGCCGACCCGCGCCGAGTTCTTCGGGCTCGACGCCGCTAGGCGGCTGCGCGCCGAGGGCAAAGCGGCCGACGTGATCATCGCCAACAATGTCATGGCGCACATCCCTGATCCGAACGACTTCGTGGCCGGAATGGCCCACCTGCTGGCCGACGACGGACTCATCACCGTTGAGAATCCGAGCGTGTGGGACCTCGTCGAGCGGTGCGCGTTCGACACCGTCTACCACGAACACTTCTTCTACCACTCGTGCACCTCGGTCAAGGCGCTTGTCGAACGCCACGGTCTGCATTTGAATCACGTCGAGTACTTCCCCGACCTGCACGGCGGCACCAACCGCTGGCACATCGGGCATCACGACGAGCCGTCGCAGCACGTCCTCGACCGGCTCGCCGCTGAGCGCGTCGCCGGTCTGCACGAGTTTGCGTTCTACGCCGACTTCGGCCACAAGGTCGACACGCTGCGTGCCGACCTGCTCGCCATCTTGCGCGGCCTCAAGGCCGAGGGCCAGACGATCGCCGCCTACGGTGCGGCCGCCAAGGGCGCCACGATGTTGAACGCCACCGGTATCAGCACCGACCTGGTCGACTTCGTGGTCGATCGCAACACCCACAAGCATGGTTTACACATGCCCGGCACCCACCAGCTGATCCAGGACGTCGACGTCCTGACCGCCGAGAACCCGCCTGACGCGGTCCTCATTCTGGCCTGGAACTTCGCGGCCGAGATCGTTGCGCAACAGGCCGACTACGCCGCCAACGGTGGCAAGTTCATCGTCCCCGTTCCCAATCCCCACATCGTCTGAGAGCACCGACATCATGACCGACGCAACGATCGCCAGCGAGCCCCTTGCAGCCGGCGGCGCCACGGCGAACCGCCCTATCGATCAGCCCTGCCCGGCATGTGGCGAGACCGAACTCACCGTCTTCTTCGAAGAGGGCAACGTTCCCACCAACAGCTGTCTGCTGCTCGACGATCCGGACGAGGCCAGCGAGTTCCCGCGCGGCGAACTGAAGATCGCGTTCTGCGACTCGTGTGGATTCGTCACCAACACAGCGTTCACGCCGGGCCAAGCCGAGTACTCGCAGCGGTACGAAGAGACGCAAGGCTTTTCGCCTCGCTTCATGGCCTTTGCCACCGAACTCGCCGAGCAGTGGGTCGAGGACTACGACCTCGCCAACAAGACGGTTCTCGAGATCGGTTGTGGCAAGGGCGAATTCCTGGTCGAGATGGCCAAGGCCGGCGCCGGACATTGCATCGGCATCGATCCGGGCGTGCACGCCGAGCGTTGGGACGACGACGAGTTCGGTTCACAGATCGAATGGATCGCCGACTTCTACGACGAGCGTTACACCCACATCGACGCCGATGTCATCATTTGCCGTCACACCCTCGAGCACATCCCGAACGTGGCTGAGTTCATGACCACCATCCGGAAATC
>CAXMZV010000297.1:0-5646 GCA_964199985.1 Candidatus Ilumatobacter isfjordensis
GGTGCCGATGAATCCGAGGGGGTGCCCGACGTGCAGACCGGTACCCGACGGATACGGGAACATATCGAGGATGAAGAGCTTGTCGCCTCGTTGAGCAACGGCCTCAGGGTCGGCGAGTGGGCCGGCAGGGTTCGGTGTCTCGAACGTCCCGTTCGACTCCCACCAGTCCTGCCACCGCATTTCCAGTTCTTGAGCGAGCCCTGCGGCGTACCGGTGGGCAGGAGTGTCGGCGCTGTTCGCGGTGGTGTCGGTCTCGCTCATACGGCCCCCGAGCCTAGGGGCTGCGAGGCCAGCGAAGCCGGTCCGTTTGGTCCGACGAACGTCCCGCACCGAAGTGGCGTTCGTCGGCTGGAGGCCGAGGCGGCTGAGTCAGCCGGTGACGGAGCAGGGCATGCGTTTGATGCCGTTGATGAACCCGCTGACCAGGCGGTCGGGCTCACCGGTGATCGCGATGTCGGGGATTTGCGTGAAGATCTCGTCGAACATCACTTGGATCTCGCGCCGAGCCAGGTTGGCACCGAGACAGAAGTGCGGTCCGCCAGCGCCGTAGCCCTCCTGGTCCTTGCTGTTGGCACGGTTGATGTCGAAGCTGTGGCCGTCGGTGAAGACGGTCTCGTCGCGGTTGCCCGACCAGTACCACATCACGACCTTCTCGCCTTCGGAGATCTTGGTGTTGCCGATCTCGATGTCGAAGTTTGCCGTGCGGCGCATGTGCAGAACCGGGGAGGCCCAGCGAACGATCTCCTCGGCGGCGGGCATCGACATCTCGGCGTAGTTCTCCATCAGCTGACGTTTCTGATCGGGGTGATGATGCAACTGGTGCATGCCCCACGAGATCGCGTTGCGAGTGGTCTCGTTGCCAGCGACGGCGAGCAGGATGAAGAACGAGCCAAACTCTGCAGCGGTCAGCCGTTCGCCATCGACTTCGGCGTGCATCAGGATCGAGGCGATGTCATCGGTGGGGTTCTTGAGCCGGTCCTCGCCGAGCGCCTGGGCGTAGTCGAACATGGCGGCCGCGCCGAGAATGAGCTCGTGCAGATCCATGGTGAAGTCGGGGTCGCCGGCTCCGAGGATGAGGTTGGTCCAGTCGAAGATCTGCTGTTCGTCTTCGGGCGGCACGCCGAGCATGTCGCAGATGACGCCGAGGGGGAGCGGTGCGGCGAACTGCTCGACGAAGTCGCATTCACCCATCTCCTTCGCCTCTGCCACCAGCTTGCGGGCCCGCTCGCGGACTGACTCCTCGATCGCTGCGACGGTTCTTGGCGTGAAGCCCTTCTGGACGAGCATGCGCATCTTGGCGTGACGCGGATCGTCCAGGACGATCATCGACCCAAAGAATTCGAGGGTCTCCGGTGGCTGCTCGCCGAGCGTGATTCCGGCCGCCGACGAGAACGCGTGCGGTGTGCGGTTGATCTGGCGGATGTCGTCGTAGCTCACCGCCGACCAGAACCCGGGGCCGGCGATTCCGCCCTCGATCACCGACAGTTCCTCGTGGAAGCACATGCCAGCGCCGTTCGTGTTCTCGTGACGCAACTTCGCGAATGCCTCGTCGCGTTCGTCGAGCGACTTCAACCAGAAGTCGTTGTGACCGAGGAGGATGTCGTCACCACTGTCGAGTTGGAGCGTGCGGAAGTCGGGCATCGCTCCATCATTGCGGTCGGAGTCGGTCCGGAACGGACTCTGACCATGGTCGCCAACCGTTTGACCGCGGCGTTTCGTGGCCAGACTGTGGCATGTCCGACTTTCAGCCGCCCGACCCCAGTCTGCGTGCGGGGCCGTCCGTCGATCCCGATCCCGACGCCCCGGTCCTCATCGGCGTCGCCTTCGACACGCCGACTCGTGCGCAGGAGTACCTCCTCGCGATGACCGGGTTACGCAACGCCGGCAAACTCGCATTGAAGGACGCGGTCGTCGTGGGCAAGAACGACGACGGCAAGGTCAACGTGGTCGAGACCATGGACCTGACGCCCGGGCGTGCCGCTGCATCGGGCGCGATGTGGACCGGTCTGCTGGGCCTGATCGTCGGGGGCCCGATCGGCTGGATCGCCGGAATCGGTGTTGGAGCGGGCGTCGGCGCCGTCACCGCCAAAGTTGTCGACATTGGTATCCCGGACGAGTGGGTCAGTTGGTTCAAGGCGGCGGTCGAGAACGGAACAACTGCGGTGGTCATCCTCGCCGAGCACGTCCACGTGCGCGACCTCGCCGCGGAGGCGAGGCGCTTCGAGGGCGCCGAACTGCTCTACACCTCGATGCCCGAGAGCAGCCGAACGCAACTTGTCGAGGCGTTCGGAGACAGCTGATCGCAGCTCGACGACGATGGGGTGTCGTACGCTCGAAGGGCCATGGCCCTCGAGATCGTCTGCCCGTCCTGTGACAGTGACGAAAATCTGCGCGGTGAGCCCGTTGGCGACGGGACGCTCGAACTCACGTGCGACGTGTGCAAGATCAGCTGGACACGCGACCCGCGGCCGAAGTGCCCCACGTGCGGCGGTGACGATCTGTATCACGTGCCGCAAGTCATCCTCGAGAAATCACGCGGGACGCAGATGTCGATTCAGGGCATCCACCTCGAATACGGCTGCCACGCGTGCCAGCCCAAGGAGGTCAAGGTGCGCGGCGGCTCGACGCACCACCTGCCTGGGCGGCTCGACGGCAGTCAGTAGCTGCCGAACTGTCGCCACGCTCAGCTGAGTGTGTACAGCTCGACAGAATCCTGGAGCAGGACGACGACCTTGCTGCCGTCGTCGGTGGCGTCCAACGGTCGGAACCCATCCGATCCGGAGAAGAGCGCCGCACCGGTCGCGGCGTCCATGACGACCAGCGCGCCCTCGCTGCTGCCGAAGAGGTAGGAGCCGAACCGGTCGCCAGTCGTCTGGGCGGCAATGGCTTGGCCGGTACTCGCGAGGCTGTCGGTGGAGCGATCGATGCTGAGGACGAGATCTGTTGCGGTCGCTGCAAGGACCGGTTCGCCCGTGGATGTCGGGCCCGAACTCTTGACCTCCAGCGTGGTGGCGTCAAGGACGGCTACCGAATCGGTGCCGCTGAGCGACTCGACGCTGTACGTGACGACGAGTTCACCAGTTTCTGGGCGGAGGAAGGCGTTGTTCGCCCCGCCCTGTCCCTCGATGATGGTCGACGTGATCGTTGCCGCGCCGATGTCGAGCCGACACACAATGGCACCGGTGTCGTGGAAGTCGGAGATGAACATGGCATTCGATGCCCGATCGAACTCCACACTGAAGACCGACGTCGGGCACTCTTCTGCGCCGGGTGCGACCGTCAGCTCGACCGCACCGGGGTAGGCCAGCGTTGTTGCGTCAACGCGATGTAGTCGCTCGCTGTCCCAGCTGACGAGTTGGTTGTCGGTGGTCCAGACCAGCTCGAGGCCCTGTCCGTGGTACTCGGCGCTGTTCACGACTGCACCGGTCGCGCCGTCATGAATCTGGATCATCGGTTGGATGCCACCGGTCATGAACGCGACTTGACTGCCGTCCGGGGAGATCGCAATCGTTGACCCACCGGCGCTGCCATTGACGGGCACCGACCAGGCTGCGGTGAGCGGTGCGGCGCCGGCGGCTCCAGATGCAGCGTCGCCGCCTTCCGAGCCATCGGTGTCGGTATCGCCGGTCTCAGGTCCGTCTCCTTCCGACTCGGATTCCGTGGTGTCTGGTTCGGTGGTCACATCCCCGCTCGGCGACTCGCCGCTCGGAGCATCGCCTTCACTTGAGGAATCATCGCTGCCGCCACAGGCTGCAAGAGCGAGGGCGCCGACGAACAGGAGGGACGAGAATTGACGGGAGGTCATGACTCCAGCATGGAGGAATCGAACGCCGGGCGGTATGGGTCATTCGACGTAGCGCGGCTGTAACGGGGTCGTCGGCGACGCGTTACCGTCGCGAGTCATGGATGTCGTCGATTCCACGATCAGCCGACTGGAATATGCGGCCGACCTCGGCACGGGTGTCCGCTTCGTTGGCACGTCCGTCCTCAGTGGCGACCTCGATGCCGACGGGCGTCCGGCGCTCGTGACCTGGCGTGAGATTCACGACGATGCGCGTGCGGTCGGAGCGGCGCTGCAGGCCAAGGGGCTGTTGCCCGGCGATCACGTCGCTGTGCTCGGGCCAACGAGTCGCGAGCTGATGACCATTGTGCGGGGTTGCTGGATGGCCGGCATTGCGTCGATGGTGCTGCCTCTGCCGATGCGCATGGGTTCGCTCGATGCCTTCATCGACAGCACCCGCGGTCGCATCCGCCACGGCGACGCCAAGCTCGTCTTGATCGACGACCAACTCGCCGAATTTTACTCAGCCGTTGAGGGTGACCCGCCGATCGACCCGATGCGTTCCGTCCTGCCAGGGGCGCCGAACGTGCCGCATGGCGATCGTCTCGAAATTCCCGAGCACGACCCCGAGCGTCTCGTCATTCTGCAGTACACGAGCGGATCGACCAGCGAGCCGAAGGGCGTGATGATTCCCGATCGCGTGCTGTCCGCGAACATCGATGCCTGTCTCGAGGCAGCCGAGATCCAGCAGGGCGAAACGATGATGTCGTGGCTGCCGCTCTACCACGACATGGGCCTCGTTGGATTCCTCGCCATCCCGATGACCAAGGGCGTCAACCTCGTGCAAGCGGCGCCGCAGGATTTCCTCGCTCATCCCGGCAACTGGATGCAGTGGCTCAGCGACTACGGCTGCACCGCCACCGCCGGGCCGAACTTCTCGTGGGTCCTGGCCACTCGGGCGCTGAAGCGCATGACCGACCTCGACCTGTCGCCGCTCTCGTTGGCCCTGTCCGGCGCCGAGCCCGTCGACCCGAAGGCCGTTGAGGCCTTCGTCGCCGAGGCGTCGCGATTTGGCTTCGATGCTGGCGGCGTGTTCCCCGCATTCGGGATGGCCGAGGTCGCCATCGCCGGTACGTTCCCGACGCGTGGCCGCGGGCTGCGCACCGACACAGTCGACCGCATCATGCTCGAAACCGAGCGAGTTGCCAAGCCGATCGAAGTCCTCGATCCTGATGAGTTCGCCGTCACCGCCCGCAAACTCCCGCTCCTTGGAAAGGCGGTGCCTGGCCTCGAGATGAAGGTGGTCGACCCCGTGACGTTCGAAGAACTCCCGGAGCGTCACGTTGGCGAACTCCTGCTGCGCGGCACCTCGGTCACCCCCGGCTACTACAAGCGCCCTGACGCAACCGCTGCACTGTTCCATGACGACTGGCTCTGCACTGGCGACCTCGCGTACCTCCTCGGCGGCGAGCTCGTGATGTGTGGCCGGATCAAGGACGTCATCATCGTCGGGGGACGCAACGTATTCCCGGAGGACATCGAGCGCGCCGTCGGCCCACTCGACGGTGTCCGCGCCGGCAACGTCATCGCATTCGGCATGGAGGGTTACAAGGGCAAGGAGAGCGTGGTCATCGTCGCCGAGGCCCGGCTCACCGAAACGTCAGGCGATCTGGGCGATGTGCGTGACAACATCCACCACCGTGCGCTTGAAGTCAGCGGCCTGCCTCCCCGCGACATCATGCTTGTGCAGCCGGGCACGCTCCCGAAGACCAGCAGCGGCAAGCTGCAGCGCAGCAAGTGCAAGGCCGAGTATCTCGACGAGGAACTCGATCTGCTGCCGAGCTGAACTCAAGGCCGTCGTGTCA
>CAXMZV010000298.1:0-5584 GCA_964199985.1 Candidatus Ilumatobacter isfjordensis
CATGACATCGACAGTAGTTCTCCACGTTCGACTGCTTCTTCCAGTTAAGCGGTGCGACGCCGTCGCCAGGAGATGAGGACGTCGGGGGACCAAATGCCCTTCACCATCGGCTGGCCAGGCGCGACGATTTCTGAGGTGATATCTGAGCAGCCGAGCAATCGAGACGATGGACTCGAAGCATCGTGGTAATCACGAACGAAGGCGGACCGACCGTCGTCGCGATCGGCGGGCACTCGCTGCTCGCTCCTGATTTGCCCCCGACGGTCGCCAACCAGTTCGTCGTGACGCGTTCCGCGATGAAACCCATCGCAGATCTGCTCGAACGCGGGGAGCATCTCGTATTGACACACGGCAACGGCCCTCAAGTCGGGTTCATGCAACTCCGTTCGGAGATGGCGCGCGACACCCTTCCCGAGGTTCCGCTCGACTCGCTCGTCGCCGACACCCAGGGCGCGATGGGCTACATGATCGAGCGTGCGCTACGCGCCGAGCTGCGCCAGCGCTCCGACGACACCCACGTCGTCACGATCGTCACCGAAGTCGAGGTCGACCCCGATGACCCGGCTTTCGATGCACCGAACAAACCGATCGGCCAGTTCTACGACGCCGCCGAGGCCGAGAGGCTCGTTCGCGAGCGCGGCTGGCAGATGATGACCGATCCCAAGCGCGGTGTGCGACGCGTGGTCGCCTCGCCGATCCCGCGCCGGATCGTCCAGCTGCCGACGATCGAACAACTCTGCGACCTCGGCATCATGGTGATCTGTTGTGGCGGTGGCGGCATCCCGGTCAGCCGGAGCGCAGACGGTCAGATCGTTGGCCACGAGGCGGTCATCGACAAGGACCGGGTGAGCATGTTGCTCGCCGTCAACCTCGGTGCGTCGCGACTGGTGATCACGACGAGCGTCGATCACGTGTACGAGGACTTCTACTCCGACTCACCGACGCCCCGGCCCGAACTGACTTCCGACGAAGCGCGCGCGCTCCACGCCGCCGGTCACTTCGCTGCCGGGAGCATGGCGCCGAAGATGGAGGCAGCGGTCGACTTCCTCGCTGCGATCGACGGTGAAGTCATCATCTGCCTGCCCGAGGACCTCGTCGAAGCAATCGACGGCCGCGCAGGCACCCACATCAGGAGGAACCACAGGTGAGTCAGACCGACACCGCAGGCACGCTCAATGGACACGGGCTCGATGCACTGCTCGGTAGGAGCCTGCTGACGACCCAGGAATGGTCCGACGACGACTTGGCGTCGGTGCGCGCCATCGCTCGCTCGTTGGCCCATCTCGACCGCCAGGGGGTTCGCACGCCGCTGTGCCCCGACGAACTCGCTTGGGCGGTGTTCTTCGACCAATCCACTCGAACGAAGAGTGCGTGGGCGGGTGCCGCCTCCCGATTGGGAATGCGACCCGTCATCGTCGACGGCTCGTCGACGCAGGTATCGCACGGCGAGACGGCAGTCGAGACCGGAGCGATGCTCGGGATGAATGCGCATGCGATGGGGATCCGCCACGATCTGATCCTTGGCGAGGGCAACACGTTCATCCGTGACGTGAAACAAGGAATCGACGACTATCTCGATGCGACCGATGACCCGCGCCACGTACCGATCGTCAACCTGCAGTGCGATGTCGATCATCCGACGCAGACGATGGCCGACCTCATGTGGTTGGAAGACAACTTCGACGATCTCGCGGGCCGCAACATCACGATGAGCTGGGCGTACTCACCGTCGTATGCGAAGCCGCTCTCGGTGCCGCAAGGCCTGATCACGCTGCTGACGCGCGTCGGTGCAAACGTCACGCTCGCCCACCCGCCGGGATATCAACTGACCGACGCGGCAATGACCGCGGCCGCAGGCAACGCCGCCAAGGGCGGATCGTTCCGGGTCGTCGATGACATGGACGAAGCATTCGCCGGTGCCGACATCGTCTACCCGAAGAGTTGGGGTGCCTACGACCTGATGCTGGAACGGGTCGCTGCGAACGCGGCGGGCGACGCCGACGAACTCCATGGCATCGAGCGACGGGCACTCGAACGCAACGCCGAACACACCGACTGGATTTGCGACGAGCGCCGGATGGGCACGACGGCCGGTGGCGACGCGCTGTACATGCACTGCCTGCCGGCTGACATCGGCGCCGAGGTCAGCCCTGGCGTGATGAAACGGCACCAGGTGAACGTCGCGCGCGAAGCGAACTGGAAAATGTACGTGGTGATGGCGTTGCTCGCCGGGGCGAAGGTCCCCGATCTCGCGGGCGCGCTGACATCACTCGAGCAGGAGGCACTCCAATGACCGAGACCGACAACACCATCACCGGCGCCACTGACCTGGACGCGCGCGTCGCGGAACTCAGTCAGCTCCACCTCAAGTTGGCGGTCGCGATCCTGCGCGAGGCGATCCGCATCCCTGCGGAGTACGTCGACCGCCCGGTCGACGAGGGTGGCGATCCCGCATCCGGGTTGAGCAATCACGAAGGACCTCGCCTCGAATTTCTGAAACAGACCATCATCGACGTCGGGGCCGTGCGCAGCGCCGAGGACGTGTGGTTCGACGACTACGGCAACCTGGTGTGGACCGTGACCGACCCGATGGACGGCATCTACCCCGACCACAAGCGGGTCGTCTACTTCGACGGCCACACCGACACGGTGCAGGCACTGCGTTCCGCATGGCACGACAAGCTCGGCGGCATCGACGCCTACGACGGGCTCGTCGATCCCGATGCGGTGGATCGCGAGTTCCTCCGCGGCGAGCTGGGCCATCTTCCGCCTGACGACGAATGGGAGCACCTCGTGTTCGGGCGCGGTGCAGCCGACCAGTTGGCCGGCGTGGTGTCGCAGATCATTGCGACGAAGATTGCGCTTGAGCTCGCTCCCGAAGGCGCGTTGCACGGTGTGATCGTGCGGGCGTATGCCATGGCGGCCGAGGAGGACAACGACGGCGCTGGTCCGATGTACCTGATGCAACACGTGCTGCCGGGAGCGCGACCCGACCTGATCCCCGATGTCGTCGTTCTCACCGAGGGAACCGGCGACGCACACAAGGGCGCGTTGGGGATCTACCGCGGACAACGCGGGCGGATGCAGATCGAAGTCACCGTGACCGGCCGCTCATGCCACGGGTCGATGCCGTGGGAAGGGCTGAATCCGCTGGAATACGGCAGCGCAATCATCGCCGAGGCGGCGCGCCGCTACGACGAACGCGACGGATTCCTCGACGACCCGTTTCTCGGCCATGGCACGCGGACCGCCTCGTGGTCACATCTCGACACGCCCAGCGACTGCGCGGTGCCCGACAGGTTCACCTTCCGGTTCGATCGTCGGCTGACAGTCGGCGAGGACCCCGAGCAAGCTCGGCTCGATGTCGAGTCGCTCGACGCGGTCCAGGCGGCGCGAGATGCAGGGCTCACCGTCGATGTCCAGGTGCCCGTCTACGAAGGCGTGACATGGCGCGGCTACGCGCCCGGCAACGAACAGATCTACATGGGATGGGCAACGCCCGAGGACCACGACGCGATCCGTACTGCCGTTGACGTGTACGACGGCGTCGTCGCCCCGAACGTCGAACCTTCGTCGGGCGGCGACGGCGGCATGCGAACCGAGGCGCGTGTCGACCGCTGGATCTTTTCGACCGACGGCGTCGGCTATCCGATCCCCACCGACGACACCACGATCGACGTGCCGGCATCGAAGGCGTGGATCGAAGCGGGTGGATTCAAGCACCCGGCGATGCTCGGCTTCGGCGCCGGGTACGAGCAGAACACCCACAAGATCGGTGAGTGCGTCGACGCCCGCGAACTCCGCCTGGCGATCGCCTTCCTCGCCCGCTTCCCCGGCGCATTCGCGGCACGGTCGTAGCCGCCGTCGAATGCTCCTCTCGGTCACCTCATCAGTAGTCGTCGGAGTGCCGCGAGGGCATCGGGGAGTTCGCTGGTCGGGGTGGCTCCGAATCCGATGATGAGTCCGGCGGGCGCGTCGGGTCGCTGCCAGCACTGTGCAAAGTTGCCGAGAGCAATTCCGTCGGCTCGTGCTGCCTGTCGAACCGTTGCCTCGTCGCTCCGGGCTGCGAGGAGGGCAGTGACGTGCAGCCCGGCGTAACTCGGGTCGGGGGCGAGGATGAGCCCGCTCTCGACTGCTTCTTGCACGAACTCGATGACGATCCGGTGGCGTTCGCTGTAGATCTTTCGAGTGCGGCGGAGGTACCGGTCGAGGTGTCCGTCGACGATGAATCGCAGCAATGTGGCCTGCAGAGTGGCGGGCGGCTGCCAGTCGATGAGCGACCGCAGAGCGACCGCAGGAGCTGCAAGTGATTGTGGAAGCACGAGGAACCCGAGACGCAGCGACGGCGACAGCGTCTTGGAGAAGGTGCCGACATAGATGACCCGACCGTGGCGGTCCAACCGGTGCAGTGGTTCGAGGGGCCGATCGGCGTGGCGATACTCGGAGTCGTAATCGTCTTCGATGATGCCGACGTCGTGGCGTTCGGCGAAGTGCAACAGTTCGCGGCGGCGCGCCATGCTCATCGTCACGCCCATTGGTGACTGGTGCGAGGGGGTGGTGTACACGAGGCGTACTCGCGTCGGAATCTGATCGACGACAATGCCCTGCGAATCGACCGGGACCGGCACCACCTCAACACCAGAGGCGGCGAGCAGCGCGGCGACCGGCGGATACCCCGGGTCCTCGACGGCCACAGCCTGACCGGGCGCAACGAGCAGACGACTGACGAGATCGATTCCCTGTTGCGCCCCGGAGGTGACGATGACCTGATAGGCAGTGGCTTCAACAGCTCGAGACCGGCCGACCCACTGGGCGATGGCACGACGCAGCGACGGGAGCCCGGCTGGGTTCATGTACCCGCCTGGAGCGATTTGCATGGCCGTCGTCATGCAGCGTCGCCACTCGACCAGTGGGAACAGAGCCGGGTCCGGCCGTCCTGTCCGAAGGTCGAACTTCGGCGGGGTGGCATCGAAGCCGCCGAGGGCCCATTCGACGGTCGACGACGCCGACTTGATGACGGGTTCCAAGGCTGCGGGTTGCTGAATTGATCGACGTGACGATGCGAGACCGGCGCTGACGTAGCTGCCCGCACCTGCGCGGCCTTCGATGTAGCCCTCGGCGGCGAGTCGCCCGTACACGGTGGTCACGGTGTTGCGTGACACACCAAGCTCGACCGCAACGTCTCGGGTCGGGGGAAGTCGATCGCCGGTCGCGAGTCGCCCGGACACGATCGCCTCACGCAGCTGTTCGAACAGCCCGCTGGTCTTGGCACCCGCGATCGTCGGGTCGAGAAAGAGATCCATGTGACTCCCGTCGAACTTGGTCTGATCGATCGTATCAATCTTGGATCTTTTGTCGAGCCAATGATCTCCGTAGGTTTCACGACGTGCAGGGGCGACCCGCACCGACAAGCACATCCCAGAAACCAAGAATCGAGAAGGCCATGACCAAACCCATCAGCTACCAACAATCCACGATCGTCGATCTCCCAGCCGACCAAGTCTGGGCCCACGTCGCCAACTACGACTTCGACCTGGAATGGCGAGATGGCCTGACCGATATGACCCCACACCCGCAGGGACCA
>CAXMZV010000299.1:0-5575 GCA_964199985.1 Candidatus Ilumatobacter isfjordensis
CGACGTCGGTGCATTGGATCTTGTGGTCGGTGGATGCCGCAGCAAGGTGTTCACCGACGGCCGCAGCAGCATCTGTTGTGGTGAACTCGTTGCCGTACTGCCGTTCCAGCAGCTTGGCCCGCTCACTCGGATACAGCGCTGCACCATCAGTCGCCACGGTGATGATGGCCTGGTTCTCGCCGAGGTTGAGCAACTTCGCCGTCTTGATCGCCGCGAGGACGTTCGCAATTGACGAGAACCCGAAGTGGTCGAGTTTGTCAACGAGGCTCTGAGACACGCCCTGCGATTGGGCGAGGTAGGCGCGGCCGGCATCGGTGTTGAACGTGAGATCCAACTCGTCGGTCGCTTTGTCCGAGATCGCGACCACGACGTCGGTGTTCGCGATGTTGTGGATCAGCGGGATGTGCTTGTCGCCAATGCCCTGAATGTTGTGCTCGCCGTAGCCGTTCTCGAGCATCGTCGGGCATTCGAGTGCCTCGACGGCCACGATCTTGGTTCCGTACTCCTCCTTGAGTCGGTCGCCAGCGCCGATCGTCCCGGCTGACCCGGTCGCCGAGGTGAAGGCCGCGAGTTCCAGGTCGCGTCCGACCAAGCCGTATTCTTCGCGCACGGTCTCGAAGACGTGGCCAAGGGCGCGTCCCGTGACGTTGTAGTGACCGAGATGGTTGCCGAACTCGGAGAACTGATTGAGGATGAAGTTGCCCGGATCCTTCGCCAGTTCGTTGCAGGCGTCGTAGATCTCCTTGACGTTCGACTCCGTGCCGTGGGTCTTGATCACGTCCTCTGCGGGGTTGGCGCACCACCTGTCGAGCCAGTCGAACCGCTCCTGGCTCATGCCTTCGGGCAGGATGGCGACGCCACGACTCGCCATGATCTTCGAGATCGCGATGCCGCCGCGGGCGTAGTTGCCGGTAGATGGCCACACGGCTCGGTGCACCGTTGGGTCGAACTGGCCGGTGACAACACGGGGCGCGAGACACGAGTAGGCGGCCAGCACTTTGTGGGCGGTGATCATCGGGAAGCGGTCACCGAACACGACAATGATCGGCGACGCGACCCCGGTCAGCGTGGACGGGAGGACGACGTGCTCGGGGACATCGACGCGATTGCCCTGCAGATCGTTGTACCAGTGGACACGCCACAGGTTGCGTGCGTCGGGACCCTGCGGGTCGGCGTCGCCCACCTTTTCGGCCTGATCGAACGTGGACGGATCGGCGAGTTGGGCGAACGTCGGCAGGGTGATGCCCTGCTCACGGAATCGCTGCACTGAGTTGGCCACCGCCGCCTCATCGACAATCCGGTCGGCCAGACCGAACTGGTTCTCGAGAGCGTCGGTGGTCGCAGCGGAAACTTCGTCGGTATTGATCACTTTTACATTCTGTCAAAGTTCACGGCGATGCGCGACACCATCCGACAATTCTTCGAACGCCCGCAGTCAGAAGGGGCGATCGTCCGGGGGCAGCGTCGATGGGCCGACGTGGGCGTCGAGCCAGTCGGTGAGCGGTTGCGCTCCGACCCAGACGTCACGGATTCTCTTCGCTGCGCCTTTGCCGTGGATCCACTTCGGCGCACCGAAGTTCTTGACGGCGATGCAGCCCTTCATCCTGAGCAGCTCAACACGCGGGTGATCCTTCGGGTACCCGCGTGGCGCCGTTTTGAGCTCGTCGATGGCGCTGATCTCGTACTTCGCCTTGCGCATCGCGGTGATGATCCCGGCGATCTCCTCGCCGCTGTTGTCAGCATCGATCACCTCGCGGAACCGCTTGAGCTGATCCTTCGCCATCGCGTAGTACCCAGCCCCGATCATCAGGCCTTCGGCAGAGAACTGGATGTAGTGACCTGACCCACCCTCGAGTTCGCCATATGCACCCTGATGGGTCTTGTACGGCGGCTTGTTCTTCGAGAACCGCAGGTCGTTGTGTGGACGGAACATGTGGAACGGTCCGTAGTCGTCAAGCTCATCAGCGAGCGCAGCCATCGGCGCCTTGACGTGCTCGGCGTATCGCTGCTTGTTCTCCTGCCAGAAGGCCTTGGAGTTGTCGGCGGCGAGCTGCTCGTAGAAATCGATGCCGTCGACCGGGAATCCGGAGAATGCCATCGACGAATCGTAGAACGTCGCACGCTCCACCCAGGTTTTTTCGTGAGCTTGCTGCGGTCAGTGCCTGCAGCAACCTCACGAAAACTCGGCGGCGGCAACTACTCTGCCCGGCATGGCAGACCTCTTCCTCGGCGGCGCGATCGACCCGGCAACCCACGAACGGACGACCGTTGACGCGTCGAGTCACGTCAGCGTGGCCACCGACAAGCTGACGACCCACGGTGTGATCGTCGGTATGACCGGCTCGGGCAAGACCGGACTCGGCGTGATCGTCATCGAAGAGGCACTGCAGGCGGGGCTCCCGGTGATCGCCATCGACCCGAAGGGCGACCTCACCAACCTCTGTCTCACCTTCCCCGATCTCGCTCCCACAGATTTCCGCCCCTGGATCGATGATGCCCAGGCCAAGAACGCTGGCCAGACGCCTGACGAGTTCGCGGCCAGCCAGTCCGAACTCTGGACGAAGGGACTCGGCGGCTGGGGGCTCAGCGGCACCGACATCGGCAACCTGCGGGCGAAGACCGACTTCACGATCTACACACCCGGATCGCAGTCCGGTGTGGCATTGAACATCGTCGGCTCGCTGCAGGTGCCGGCCGACCTCAGCGATGCGGAGGTGGTGGGTGACGAGATCGAGGGCTACGTGACCGGCCTGCTCGGCCTGGTCAACATCGACGCCGACCCGCTGTCGAGCCGCGAGCACATCCTCCTGTCGAACCTGATCAACCATTCGTGGCAGTCGGGTAAGGCGATTGATCTGATGACCTTGGTCGGCCAAGTCGCCACGCCTCCAATTCGCAAGCTCGGCGTGTTCGAGCTCGACCAGTTTTTCCCTGAAAACGACCGCATGGCGCTGGCCATGAAGCTCAACGGTCTGCTCGCCTCACCGTCATTCGCCGCCTGGGGCGAAGGCGCGCCGCTCGACATCCAGTCGATGATGTACACCCCGGACGGCAAGCCGCGCTGCGCAATCATCACCACTGCACATCTCTCTGACACCGAGCGCCAATTCGTCACGTCGCTCGTGCTGTCGAAGCTCGTCACCTGGATGCGCGCACAGAGCGGCACGACGGACCTGCGGGCGATGCTCTACATGGACGAGGTCGCCGGTTACCTCCCACCGACGGCGAACCCTCCAACGAAGAAGCCAATCATGATGCTGATGAAGCAGGCCCGCGCCTTCGGCGTCGGTGTGGTGCTGTCCACGCAGAACCCTGTCGACATCGACTACAAGGCGATCTCGAACGCTGGCACTTGGATGATCGGTCGACTCCAGACCGACCGCGACAAGGCTCGTCTCCTCGACGGCATGTCGTCGGCCGCCGGTGGCGTCGACATCAACGCCGTTGGCGACACCATCTCAGGCCTCGGCAAGCGTGAGTTCATGCTGCGTCGCGCGGGCAAGGACCAGCCCGAGGTCTTCACGACCCGATGGGCGATGTCGTACCTCCGCGGCCCGATGACCCGCGACCAGATCGACACGATGATGGCCCCGACGAAGGCGGCAGGCGCCCCGACACCCGCTGTCACTGCGGTCGCTCCGGTTGGCACAGCACCAGCGCCAGCAGCTCCCGCTGCAGCTGCCGCACCCACTCCCGCCGCCGCACCCGAATTGGCCGATGACGAGAGCGCGATCATGCCCGACGTCGCTGACGGCAGGCCGGTTCGCTTCGTCGATGTTGCTGCTCCATGGCTCAGCGACGTGGGCGGCGATGACCGCGGCGAGCGCTACGAGGCCGCTGTTGTCGCACGCGTGGCGCTGCGCTACGACGAGACGAAGGCCGACCTGGTTCACGACGATGAGTACGAGGCGGTGCTGTTCCCGCTCGGCGAGCAAATCGACGCCTCGCAGATTGTGCAGGTCGACTACGACGACCGCGACCTCCGGGTCAACGCTCCCGACAAGGTCGTGTATCGACTGACCGATGCCAAGGTCGCCAACAAGACGTTCTGGACGCAGGTGGAACGCGACATCAAGGACCAGCTCACGCGCACCCTCAACCTCGAGCTTCCGGCGAACACGGGGTTGAAGCTCTACGGTCGTCCAGACGAAGACGCCGAAACATTCGAGGCTCGTTGTCTGAAGGTTGCCGACGACCAAGCGGACGCCGAGATTGCCAAGCTGCGCGACAAATACGAGACCAAGGCGAAGTCGCTGCGCGACAAGATCGAGGCCTCCGAAGATCGCATCGAGGAACTCGAAGAGCAGACGAAGGGCAAGCGCAACAGTGAGCTGTTGTCGACGGCCGGCTCAGTGCTCGGCGGGCTGCTCGGTGGCCGCAAGAGCAAGGGTGGCCTGCTCGGTGGTTTGCTTGGCAAGGCGGGCACTGCTGCTGGTCGCCGCGGGACGACCAACGCGTCGGCGCAGCGGTTGGAGTCCGCCGAGAACAAGATGGGGCGCCTTGTGGAACAAGTCGAGGACTTGGAAATCGAACTCGAAGAAGAAGCCACCGAGATCGATGCCAAGTGGATGGAGCTGGCCAAGGACATCACCACCCTCAACGTCGGCCTGGAGAAGACGGACGTGAAGGTCACACAGCTCGTCTGCGCCTGGATCCCTGTCCCCTAGTTCCGTCTGTTTGGATGAGCCGATGATGGATGACCTTGTCCGCTCGCCCAGGCTGCGTCCGGGCGATCGGGTCCGACTCGTCGACGCTGGCGAACTCGACCAGGTAGACAGCGCCGCGTTCGTTGCCACCATCCACGACGTAGCACGTCGCGGTCTGTGCTCGATGTCCCTCACGATGCACCGCGTTGTCGCTCAGTAGAGACACTCGATCGCGTTTTCCTCGACACCTGTCTGCATCGCGTCCACCGAGATCGAGAGCTTGCCGTGATCGACCAGTGCCTGCCCGTATGACGGCAGCCCCTCGATGGACTCCCACTTGTCGGGGTTCCACAGGTTGGACCTGATCATCGACTTACCGCAGTGGAACATCGCCTCTTCGACTCGAACGACGATCGCGAAGTTCGGCAGCTTGCCGTTGACCGCCATGGACTCCAGCAGGTCGGAGTCTCGTGTGATCACGGCGGCACCGCTGACTCGAACAACTTCGCGTCGGTTCGGCACCACGAACATGAGCCCCACTCGCGGGTTCTCGACAATGTTGACGAACGTGTCGGCGCGGTTGTTGCCCAAACGATCCGGGATGGCGATGGTCTGCGGATCCATGACTCGCCATGATCCGGATGGGTCACCCTTGGGAGCGACGTCGATACGTCCCGACTTGTCAACCGTTGACACCACGACAAATGTCGAACGCTCGATCCAGGTGCGGCAGTGCTCATCGATGTGGTCGATCACCTTGGTGTCCTGGCTGTACAGCACCTCGCCGAGAACCTCACGGATCTCGGCTTCCGTTGACACAACCTGCTTCGGTTCGTACATCTCAATCCCTCCGGCGTCCCTCAACCATCGACAATACGTGGACACGTCCGGTCCTCGCGACGCTTTACTGTCGTGGCCGATGACCGCCC
>CAXMZV010000300.1:0-5575 GCA_964199985.1 Candidatus Ilumatobacter isfjordensis
GCGAGTTCATCGCCAACATCGTTCCCAGCCATCGAGCGCATCCTATGGGATTGCTCTGGAAAGTCGTTTCATCACCTGCACTCGGCGTGGCATTCGGGTGTCGGCGGTGCTCAGCCCCACGACACTCGTCCGTCGGGCAGCACCTCGTATGGAGGTGCACCAGACCGCAGTGGCAGTTCGAGCCAGTCGGTGCGCCCCGGCGCGAGGTTCGGGTTGTAGAACGGGTCGACGTTGAGTTCGCGTTCCCACAACTGTTGCACCAGCGCCACCTCGGCGTCGAGGATCGGATGCTCCCCCGACTGCTGTTCGAAGTGGTACCAGCTGGCATGCGGTGTCCAGATGATGCGCAGTCCGGCAGCACGGACACGGAGTGAGAAGTCGACGTCGTTGTAGTTGACCGCAAACGCTTCGTTCATGCCACCAACTTCGTCGAACACATCACGCCGCACGAGCGCCGCAGCAGCGGTGACTCCACTGCACTCCCGTTCGACTGCCAGCGCGCGGTACGGGCCAGGATGATCCCCCGGCCAACCGAGGAGCGCGTGGGAGATGTAACCGCGGTTGTACACGTGGCCGCCGTGCTGCAACCGACCGTCCTCGAACAACAGCTTGGCGCCGACCATGCCAACGGACGGGTCACGCGCGAGGCCGACCATCTCATGCAAGCTGCCAGGATCGAGCAGCTCGGTGTCGTCGTTGAGGAGGAGGACGTAGTCGCCGCTCGATGCCGCTACCCCGGCGTTGATCTTTTCGGCAAAGTTGAACGGCCGACCATATGGCACGACGACAAGGGCATCGCCCGCGAGCGAACGCAGACCACGCTCGACCACCGGTTCGGTTCCCTTGTCGATGACCGCCACGATCTCGAGATCGATGCCGTCATCGGGTTCGGCGACATCTTTGTGCTGACCGGCGACACGGAGCAACGACGCCACAGCATCGTGCACAAAGATGCGTTCGACCCCCCAGACCCGGCCGACCGAACCGCGGGTGGGCACGACCACTGACACGGTCGGACGGTCCCGAACCCGGCGCCGAATGCGATAGATGCCCGCGTACGCTCCGGGCTCCGCCGTCGCATCGATGCCACAGCGAGTGAGATGATCGCCGACGGCACGGGCACCGCGGTCGTACGCCTCGGGCTTGTTCATTGAGTTGCTGGCCACGCTCGCCGGCGATTGCCGCCAGTGCAGCAACACCTCGGGCACGTGCTCGAACGGCGCAGACACCTCGGCCAGGCGCAGCAGGAGATCGTGATCCTGTGCGCCGTCCAAACCAGTTCTGAATCCGCCGACTTCGTCGACGACCGTCCGGCGCGCCACGACGAGGTGGGTGATGTAGTTGTGATTCCGAAGTCGCTCGAGCGAGAAGTCGGGCTTGTACATCGGTGAGGCACACCGCCCGTCGGGCCGGAGCAGGTCGTGGTCGCTGTAATACACGTCGACGTCGCCACGAAGACGTTCACCCATCGTGGCGAGCGCGTCGACAGTGAGGACATCGTCGTGGTCGAGCAACACGACGAACTCCCCGCAGGCCGCAGCCAACGCGTCGTTGCTCGCCGCAGCGATGCCACCGTTGTCTGAGCGATGGATCACCGTTCGTCGCCTCGATTGACCACCGAACTCGGACAGCACGGCCCGAACCTCAAGACGTTGCGAGCAGTCGTCGACAACGATGTGTTCCCACGACTGTTCGGTCTGGGCGTCGACCGATGCGAGACACGCCCGGAGGTGGTCCGGTTCGGTGTCGTACACAGTCGTCAGCACACTGAAGCGCGGTTGCGTCCGCGACCTGTCGACCTGATCCGACGGGACGCGAAGTTCAGTGTTCACGACGACCGGAAGCGATCGGCAACCCGGGACACGCGTGGCACCACCGAGGTCGACCAGCGCTGCTGGCCCCGATCGACGACGCGGCGCCATGGCGCCATGTCGGCCCGACGCAGCAAGATCTCCTGATCTTGCCGAGCACGCGAGAGCTGCACACTCATCTCCGTCAAACGACCGCGCAGTTCGCCGGTCTCGGCCATCGCACGCTTCGCGATGTGCTGCGCAGAGTCGCGATCAGCCCGGAGCGTCTCGTAAGCGACTTCCGACGGTCCCACGAGCGCACGGAGGCGTTCGAGTTCGTCGCCAGGCTCGCCAGGCGTCACGTCGGTCATGAGGGATCAGGATACAAGTCGAGGTGCGGCCGCCTCCGACCATCGCTGAGCCGGCGCGGACCGCCGGACGGTGAGCGATAGCTTCGAGTGCTCATGTCCAGCGAACACCACACGCCGAGCTCCGACCTGGAACGCGACAACGCCGAACTCCGCCGTCGGCTGGCTGTCGCCGAAGCCGCTCTCGGCGACATGCGGACTGAGGCGCTCAAACGACGCGCCGAGGTCCGGGCACTCGCCGAATCGCTCCCAACGGCGATGAGCCGACACGCGCTGCTGCGGTCGATGGCTCGTGATGCGCGCCACCATCCCGACAAGGCCGGTGTGGTCAAGCGGGCCATCGCCAAGGCCGGGCGCGCACCCCGCAAGGCGGTTCGACTCGTCCGAGAACGGACGTGACGGCGCCTGTGCGCGTCTTCGTTGCCGCCCACGGCAACGAGTTCATGCGCGACATCGCGTCGTGGATCGTTGATGCAGCCCGCCTCACCGGGCGCACCGCCGACCTCATCAGCAGTGAACTCCCAGCACCAGACGGCTCGATCAACCTCGTCGTTGCTCCGCACGAGTTCTTCGAGCTGTACGACGCGCCGCCAACCGTGCTGCAACAGGCAGCCGCCGCGTCGATCTGTATCGGCACGGAGCAGCCGGGTACCCCCTGGTTCGACCTGACGCTCGACGCATGTCGCCGAGGTGTCGCGTGCCTCGACATCAACCCTCACGGAGTCGCCGCTCTGCAAGCAGCGGGCCTCGACGCATCACACCTGCAACTCGGAGCCGTTCCGGCCATGACCGCCGCCCGTGCGCTGGATCAGCCGCTGGAAGACCGTCCCGTCGACGTCCTGTTCATGGGCGGGCTCGACGATCGTCGTGGTTCCGCGCTCGCCGAGCTCGCTCCGGCGCTCCAGAATTTGCGATCAGATCTCCGGCTCTTCAAGTTCGACCGGCCGGTCAACGGCAGCACGCCCGGTGTCGTCTTCGGCACCGACAAATACGACGTACTGGCCTCGGCCAAGGTGCTCGTGAACATCCACCGTGAACGCGAAAGCTCAGCGGCCTACTTCGAGTGGGCGCGCATGGTCGAGGCGATGGCCAACCGTTGTGTCGTCGTCACCGAGCCCTCGGACACATCGGCGCCGCTCGTGGCCGGCAGGCACTTCGTGTCCACGCCGCTCGACCAGATGGGCACCGCCATCACCGCGTTGCTCGGCGACGTCGACGCACATCGCGAGATCGCCGACACGGCACTGCATGCCGTCCAAAGCGAGCTCGGCCTGCATCGAACGCTGGACGCAGTGCTCCAACGCCTCGAGGCCGAGGTGCTCCCGCGTCTCGAACAGCACGTGGACACCGCCGACCCCGGTGACGGGCCGTGGCGACTCGGTGCTTCCAAGGTTCCCCCACCCGTGCGGCTCGGCGTCTTTCGACCCCACGCCGCGCTCCAGAGTGCCGCCAAGCAGCTCGCGCTCGATGACACCGATCTCCTCCGCCGCATCGATGCAACCGCGTGCGTCCTGCGGCACGGCGATGTCCAGAACGTCGTGCGCGAATCGACTCCTGCGTACGAACGCCAGGCCCCGCCACGTGTGTCGGCGATCGTCACGCTGCACGACTACGCCGATGTCGTCGCCGGCACATTGACCAGCCTCATCGCATCGTCCGATGTCGACTTCGAAATCATCATCGTTGACGACCATTCGACCGATGACGGGCGACGCATCGTGACTGAGATCCTCGATGACCACCCAGACGTTCCGATGCTGTTGCTCGGCAAGGACGCCAACGAGGGCCTGGCAGCCGCTCGCAACGATGCATTCGCTGCGGCACAGAGCGAGTACGTGTTCGTGATCGACGCCGACAACCAGGTCTTCCCGAACTGCCTGACTCGCCTGGCTGCCACCCTTGACGAGCACCCCGAAGCGGCGGCGACGTATTCGATCCTCGAAGACTTCGGTGCACAGCGCAACATCCGCAGTGCACTCGCCTGGGACCCAGCTCGGCTGTGCGCTGCCAACTACATCGACGCCCAGGCGATGTGGCGACGTTCGATGTGGACCGACCTCGGCGGCTACCGCGACGACGATCGGGAGGTGTATGGCTGGGAGGACTGGGACCTGTGGCTTCAGCTGGCCGCCACAGGTGGGCACGCCGTGCTTCACCCCGAGATCCTGGGACGGTACCGAGTGCAGGCCTCGTCGATGATCACCCTGACTAATCTCGCCACCGATGACGCCATCACGAGCATGCAGAGGCGCTATCCGAGCCTGCCGTGGCCCGGGACACACGGCCAGTAGGCTCGGCGCAGCATGTCGCTTCGGTCGGCGGTGGCCCACCGCAATCTTCTCTATCTCTTCACCCTGAAGGAGCTGCGCACTCGGTATCGCGGGTCGATCCTCGGCTGGGCGTGGAGCCTGCTGAACCCGATCAGCCAGATGATCATCTTCAGCATCATCTTCCTCAAGATCTTCGGTGGCGTCGCGCCCCGGGCAAGTGCCAGCGGCATCCAGAACTTCCCGCTCTACTTTCTCTCGGGACTGCTGCCCTTTCAGTTCTTTGCCATCTCCGTCAGCGCCAGTATCGGTTCGGTCCAGGGCGGAGCAAGCCTGATCAAGAAGGTCGCGTTTCCCCACGAGCACCTGGTGCTGTCGATCGTCTTTGCGCAACTGGTGACGGTCTGTATCGAGCTGTTGGTCCTCTCAGCGTCGTTCCTGCTGTTCGGTCATTTCATGTTCCAGTGGCTGATTCCGATGGCCGCGCTGCTCGTGTTGATCTCATTCTTCACGACCGGCATCGCTCTCGCGCTGTCAGCAGCGAATGTGTTCTTCCATGACATCAACTACCTGTGGGGCATCGTTGCCCAGGTGCTGTTCTATGCCAGCCCGATCATCTGGGTCATCGGCCAAGTGGATAGCCCGTTCATCAACAAGTACGCACCATGGGGTCCGACGGGCAACTTCGTGGACGCCTCCCACAAAATACTGTACGAAAACGTTTTCCCGAGCCTCACCCAATGGACCTACATCGCTGCGTGGGGATTCATCGTGTTCGGCCTTGGTGCATGGTTCTTCAACCGGCTATCACCGCGTTTTGCTGAAGAGATCTGATGGAGCAGGCCCGAAATGAGTGATCACGACAGTGCCGGTACGGCGCTCACCGTCGACAACGTGACCAAGACGTTCCGCATCCACCACGAACGGGCATCGTCACTCAAGCAGTACATCGCGGCCGGAGGCCGCAACCACTACGAGGAGTTCGTGGCGCTGAGCAACGTCTCGTTCAACGTCGATGAGGGCGAGGCCGTCGGCATCATCGGCCACAACGGCTCCGGCAAGTCGACACTGCTCAAGTGCATGGCGCAGATTCTCACTCCCAACTCCGGTCGGATCGAGGTCCACCGCAAGATGGCTGCGCTGCTCGAGC
>CAXMZV010000301.1:0-5572 GCA_964199985.1 Candidatus Ilumatobacter isfjordensis
CTGCAGAGGCCGGCGAACCCGTGAACCCGGCCGACATACCGACGACGCCGAGCATGCCAACAATGAGCGTCACCGCCGCTAGAATCCCCACGACAGGCGACGAAGGGCATAGTTCGGCAGTGCCGGGCGCACCATCGCCCGAACCTCCGCGTGAGCACTGAGCGACGTGGCCGAAACAACTCGGGGCAAATCCAGGTGCGACCGGGAGTCGACGAGGTAGGTGTTCGTTCGGCGATGTGGTGCGATCAGCAGTGCGGTACTCATGTCTCTCCCCAACGGATGACGTGCGATGTGTTCGGTTTCGATCGAACAGCTGAACGCATGTTCGATCTCTGTCCAATGCAGTGAACCAGGACAAGTGTTCGATGTCAACCCGAACGTGAGGCTTTTTCGAACAATCGTTCGCAGTACAAATGTTTGACTGACTCTCCACATCCCCGTAGGCTGTTCGGTATGGCCCCCAAGATCAGTACGCGCCAGCGCGACATCCTCGACTTCATCCAGCAACAGATCAGCGACCGCGGGTTCCCTCCATCGGTGCGCGAGATCGGCGATGCGGTGGGCCTCACCTCGCCATCAACGGTGCACAGCCACCTCAATACACTGCAGCGCCACGGCTACCTGCGGCGCGACCCCAGTAAGCCGCGTGCCATCGAGGTCCGCTACGACTCCAACAGCGGCGCAATGATGGAGAAGCGGCCCGTCCGCCACGTGCCATTGGTGGGCGACGTCGCAGCAGGTACCGATGTGCTTGCCGAGGAGAACGTCGAAGAGTTGCTGCCGGTTCCGGCCGATTTCGCTGGCGAAGGCGAGCTCTTCATGCTGCGGGTTCGCGGCGAGTCCATGATCGATGCGGGCATTCTCGACGGCGACTACGTGGTGGCCACCCAGATCGACCACCCGCACAATGGCGACATTGTCGTTGCTGGAATTCCTGGGGGCGAGGCCACCGTCAAGAGCTACTCGCGGTCCGGCGCCGAGGTCACACTGACCCCACACAACCCCACCATGGAACCCATGGTGTTCGGCGCCGACGAAGTTGAGCTCTACGGCAAGGTCGTCACGGTGATGCGGCGCTACTGAGCGCCACTCGCTCGCGTCGCCTTCGTCGGCGACCCAATTCAGTGCCCAGCGTCGCTCGGCGGTGCCCACGGTGATCGCTGGCCATCGCCCGAACTACCATCCGACGGCACAGGCTCCCAGGCTGGCGGACCACTGTTGTCCGGCGGCGTGGCCGGAGCGGCGGGTTGCGGCGGCCAGCCTGCTGGTGCCTGCGGGCTTGGTACACCGAGCGGCGGTCCAGGGGCGTGGCTGGGTGGTCCAACGGCTGGTTGCCATCCCGCAGGGGCTGGTGCGGCGGGCATACCCGGCGGTGTGGCGGGCCACCCTGCCGGATCGGCCGGCCACTGCTCACCGGCAGCCGCAGCGGGTTCGGTCCCTGTGGAACGGCGCGATGCGATCATCAATCCGCCGCCAATGACCAGGCCGGCAAGTGCTGCGAGCACCGCGCCGAGTTGCATCATGCCGACGCCGTCTGATGGGTCTCTACCCACGGCCACGGCAATTCGAACATCTGGATCGCCGGGGGTCTCGACCCTGAGGATGTGATCACCGAGCGTTTCGACTCGGAACGTTCGAATGGACTGCCCGGCGAAACCGTCAGCGTCGTACGTCGTCCCCGACGCATTGGTCAATTCGACGTCGTCGCCGGAGGGCGAGGTCATCTTGAGCGACACTGCTGGCAGGCTCTCGCCGACCACGCTGTACTCGACGTCGGCAACACAGTCGCCAGCGACGGGGTCATCAAAGCGGCCGGCGGTCTCGATGTAGATCGTGAACTCTCCGGCAGCTTCGAAGTCGAGCGTCGTGTCGCATCCACTGGGTGCTCGCGCGAGGTTTCTCACAGCGTCGGCCTCGCGTTGCCCAGCGGAGTACCAGAGCCCGATCGCTGCAAGCAGCCCGATGATCAGTACCACCAGGCCGGCGCCGAACATGGCGCTCTGTTTGCTCGAGGTAGTCATGTTGCTCCGATGCGCAGGGCCGGTGGGGCGGCGTGTCTGTTCAGGCAGTCGATGCGAGTCGACGAGCGACGAGATCGATCCGTTCATCAGGTTGTACCACGGCCACACGGACGAAATTGGTCCCATCGGCACCATAGAACTCACCCGGGCTCACGAGTGCGCCACCATCATTGGCCAGCCGTTCGGCGAAGTCCCAACCGTCAGCGACAGGAATCCAGAGGTAGAACGCTCCAGCGGGACGGGGGACCTCGGTCCCTGCCCATTCGGAGAGCACGTCGGCCATCAGGTTGAGTCGCTGCCGATAACGCTCGCGTTGTTCCTCGACATGCGCATCGTCATCAAATGCGACCGTGGCGGCTGCTTGCACCGGCCCGGGGATCAACATGCCACTGTGTTGGCGCACGCTGCGGAGGAAGTCGACGATTGTGGCGTCGCCGGCGTAGAAGCCAGCGCGAGCGCCCGCAAGATTGGATCGCTTCGAGAGCGAGTGGACCGCGACAACGCCGTCAAGGCCGTGTTCGAGGATCGTCCTCGGTGCACCGTCCCACGTGAATTCGATGTAGCACTCGTCCGAGAACACCGGAACCCCATGAGATCGTCCCCACGCAGCAGCGGCTTCAAGATCGTCGAGTTGGCCAGTCGGGTTGCCCGGGCTGTTGACCCACAGGATTAGCGCCCGGTCGATGTCGGCAGCGTCGACCGCGGCGAGATCCAGTGTCCCGTGGGGGCCGAACGGCACGCCGACCGAACGGCAACCGCCCAGTGTGGCGCCCATCGCATACGACGGGTAGGCGATCGCGGGGTACAGCACCGTGTCGCGGTCAGGGTTCATCAGTCGCATGAATCGCGGCAACGAGGCCACGAACTCCTTGGTTCCGACTGCGGCGGCGATCTGGTCGATGGGCACCTCGACGCCAAGTCGTCGGGCCATCCAGTTGTGACACGCCGTTCGGTACTCGACAGTGCCAGCGCTCGGCGGATACGACCGTTCAGCGTTGCTCGTGGCAAGGGCTTCGACGACGGCAGCAGGTGGCGCATCGAAAGGGGTGCCGATCGAGAGGTCGACGAGCCCGCCGTCGAACGCCTCACACACCGGCTTCAGCCGATTGAGCCGGTCGTACGGATACGGAGGCGGATCGAACGGTCCCGTGAGGGCTTCGATGACGGTCATGCCTGATCCTCGGTCGAATCGGATGCGGACTGCATCCCTGAAACGAATTCCGACAGTCGGCCCGCGGAGGCATCAGACAGCCGGGCCCGGATCAGCCACGCCTCGCCCGTGTCGCCGGCTCCGTCGCCAATCGACACCACTTCGCCCTCGCGATGCACGGACGCCAAGATGTCGCCTCGGTCGTACGGCACGATGAGTTCGTAGACCACTGCGAGCGCCCGCAGGCGATCGCTGAGCGCCCGCAGGAGGGTCTCGACGCCTTCACCGTTGACGGCGCTGATTGCGACCGAACCGGGATTGGCCTCCATCAGTCTCTTGGCCGTGCTTGGTTCAAGGTCGGACTTGTTGAACACGAGTAGTTCGGGAACATCGGCCGCCTTGATGTCACCGAGGACCTCACGCACCGCGTCGATCTGAGCCTCGGGGTCGGGCGCACTTGCGTCAACCACATGAACGAGATAATCGGCCATCGCGGCGACTTCGAGCGTGCCCTTGAACGACTCGACCAGCCCATGCGGCAGCCGGCTGATGAAGCCGACGGTGTCGCTCAGGAGCACAGGCTCACCACCAGGCAGGGCGAGTCGGCGCGTCGTCGGGTCGAGCGTGGCAAACAGACGGTCCTCGACGAGGACGCCCGACTCGGTGAGCCGATTGAGGAGCGTTGACTTGCCAGCGTTGGTGTACCCGACGATCGCCACATTCGCGAGGCCACTCTTGTTGCGCCCCTTGCGCTGCAGCGAACGAGTCTCAGCCAGCCCGTCGAGATCTTTTTCGAGCTTGTGAATCCGACGCTTGATCCGTCGCCGTTCGACCTCGGTCTTGGTCTCGCCGCCACCGAATCGGGCGCCAACGCCACCGCGCTGCTGTGCTTGCTTGTCGGTGATGCCACGCCGCAGCCGAGGCAAGCGGTACCGCAGCAGTGCCAACTCGACCTGCGCCTTACCTTCCAGGGTGTGAGCGTTCTGGCCGAAGATGTCGAGAATGACCGCAGTCCGGTCAATGGCGGTGCGACCCAGCATCTTCTCGAGGTTGTACTGCTGTGCGGGTGCGAGGTTGTTGTCGAACACCACCGTGTCGGCGTCGACCGCCAAACAAAGCTGCTTGAGCTCCTCGGCTTTGCCCTTGCCGATGAACCATGTGTGATCAGGAGCAGCTCTCTTTTGGACCATCCGGGCAACTTCATCGGCGCCGGCAGTGTCGACGAGCAGCGCCAGCTCGTCGAGGCTGGCTTCGGTCGACTCCTCGTCATCGCCGGGCAATGTGACCCCGACGAGCACAATCTTCTCGCGGATCGTGCGGTCGATCAGTGTGGCGCCGAGCGCCTCGTTGTAGGGCGTCGTCACGGGAGCGGCACCTCGATCGTTGCAATGTGTGTGGCGGGCCCAGTCAGGATCGCCCGAGTCGGTCGATCAGCGTCGAACGACACGCTGGCCGTGCCGCCATCCATGTGTACGAGAACATCGTCGGCGTCCGCCTTGACGAGCCCCCACTGCTTCGACGCGTAGGCCGCTGCGCAGGCGCCAGTGCCACAGGCCTGGGTGATTCCGGCGCCACGCTCGTGGACGCGCATCGTGACGCCGTTCAGCTCAGGACCCGGTTCGACGATTTCGAGGTTGACCTGTGGCACTTTGCTGCCCAGGTCTGCGAGGTCGACGACGGCGATGTCGTCGACGCCGACAACACTGTGTGGATTGCCCATGCTCAGGTGCGCCACGGGGCGGTCCGGGTGGCAGCCGAGAGCCGTCCATCCGTCAGGCTCGTCGAGCGGCGAGACATCGCCCATCTCGACGCGAGCGGAGATCGTGTTCGGGTCATCGGTGGTCCACAACGTGACCGTGCGGTCGCCGGCGTCGGTCGAGATGCGCTGCGGGTCGAGATCACCGCGGCGCATTGCAAGTGCGTGCGCGAAACATCGGATGCCGTTGCCACTCATTTCAGCGCGCGATCCGTCAGCGTTGTACAGCACCATCTCCGCCGCGTACCCGTGCTTCGACTCGGCGATGAGCAATCCGTCGGCACCGACACCGGCGCGACGATCACAGAGCCGGCGGGCCAAGGCGGGCAAGTCCGCGACGCCAGGGTGGAGCGCGACGAGGAAGTCGTTGCCCAGACCGTGGTGTTTGGTGAGCGTGAGTGAGGTCATTGCAGCTTCTCGAAATGATCGATCACGATCGGCGCCACTTCGGCAACCGGGTCATGTTCGATGTCAATCCAGCGTACGCGTGGATCGCGGCGGAACCATCGCTCCTGACGCACGGCGAACTGTCGCGTGCGGGTGACGACCATCTCCACGGCAGCATCCTCGCTGATCTCGCCGTCGAGATACTGCAGGGTTTCCTTGTAGCCCAGCGCCTGACCCGCCGTCTTCGACAATCCCGCC
>CAXMZV010000302.1:0-5572 GCA_964199985.1 Candidatus Ilumatobacter isfjordensis
GTCCGCCTCGGCGGACCAGATGTCGGTGTAGCCCATGTCGGCGAGCTCGCTCAGCTTCTCGGCGTGCGAGTGCAGCGGGCCCGGAAGGGGAACGGTCATGCCTGGTCGTTGTGGAAGCGCCATCCGGCGACCTTACGCAGCGCGCCCCACCGCAGGCGAAGGCTCGGCCGCGACCGACCCGACGACTTCAGTTCTTCGAGAGGCGGACGATCACGCTCTGACTGGCCGTGGCGAGCAATGTGCCGTCCTCGGCGAACATGTGCACCAGGCCGTGGCCGAAACCACGTTCGACTGCGTGTACTCGAATGTCCATCAACACCCATTCGGTCGGCACCATCCGACAGACCCGCAGGGTGTTGTCGAGGCTGTTGCCGCCGCCACGAACCCCGAGCGCCTGACCAACGCCGCTGGGCACGAAGTCGCCGAGCACGGCGAGCGTCGTGGCATCCATCCCGGTGATCACGTCGGGAATACGCGCCCACAGCAGGTACTGCCCGTCGCTCTGCTCGCCGAGTTCTTGCAAGGCCAGGTCGTCGTGCGCCCGACCCTTCACCATGCGCTGATCGAGCCGCTCGTTGATCGTGCCGGACCAGTCGGAGTGATGCGCGCGAGGCGGGTAGCTCAGCGGATCGCCAACGTCCTCAGGCATTTGCTCCCACTGTCCTGCGTGCTCCATCGGGCGATCGCCGAGCGCAGCGTTGACCGTCAAAATCTCGCGATCGGCGACGTGGCACACAGCGCGAGCCTGGGTGATCTGGTGACCCTCCACAGCAATGGTCACATCGACGTCGACGACCTCGCCAGGCTTCGCATACGACAGGTACTGCGCCGTCGCCCAGACGCACTCGCGGCCGGACGTCCCTTCCAGCGCCGAAATCGCGGCACCCAGACCGGACCCGCCGAACATGAATCCGCCGGTCGTCGAGATCCCCGACGTGACCGGCAGTTTCCATCGGAACCGGTTGTGCGTCGCTTCGAGTCCGATGAAGTTGCGTGAGTCCATGCGGCCGCAAGCGTAGATGCTGCGGAATCTGTCAGTGATCTGCAGCCAGGGCGGGCTCCCTCGACGCGCATCAGCCGCTCTATGGTCACACGATGGGCATCCCCACCAACAACACGTCAGCTGACACTTGGCAGGGCGACGCCGTCGGGCTCGTCGACGCCTTCAGATCAGGCCAACGGTCGCCCGTCGAGGAACTCGAAGCGACACACGCAGCGATCGATGCCAGCAATCTGAACGCCGTCTGTTTCACCGCCCGCGACACTGCCATGGCCGCGGCGATCGCCGCCGATGTGTCGTTGCCATTCGGCGGCGTCCCCGTCGGCGTCAAGGAACTGACCAAGGTCGAGGGCTGGCCGGACACCGACGCTTCAGTCCCACTCAAGGACCGCGTGGCCACACAGACCTCAACAATGGTCCAACGCATCGTCGAGCGTGGCGGCGCAGTGCTCGCGGGTCAAACGACTGCGAGCGAGTTCGGCGGCGTGAACCTGACGCGCACCGTTCTGCACGGCGCGACACACAATCCTTGGCAACACGGCACGACGCCCGGCGGGTCCTCCGGCGGATCGGCGTCAGCGGTCGCCGGCAGTATCTTCCCCATCGCCACGGGTGGGGATGGTGGTGGGTCGATTCGCATCCCCGCTGGGTTCACCGGCCTCGTCGGCCTCAAAGGCACGTTCGGTCGAATCCCGCTCGGGCCCAACACCGAGTACGGCAACCTCACCGTGTCGACGGGTTGTATGGCCCGGTCGGTGCGTGACACCGCCCGCTGGTTCGACGTGTCGAACGGCCATCACCCCACCGATCCACTGAGCCTGCCCCGAGTCGAGGGGTGGGAACGAGAACTCGGCACACATTTCGACGAACTGCGCGGCGCACGCGTCGCGGTCGTCGGTGACTGGGGCGGCGCCGTGACCTCGCCGGTCATGTGGGAACTGCTCGAGGAAGCAGCGATCAACCTGATCGCCGACTGTTCGATGCAGCGCGTCGATGACGTCGACACCAACGTTCCCCGAATGGGCGGCGCATGGTCAATTTCCGGGATGATCAGCATTCGCTCCGAACTCGGCGACCTCTACCCCGACTGCGCCGACGACCTCACCCCCGAGATGAAGTTCGGTCTCGCCTCGACCGAGGGCAAGTACACCGAAGTTGGGCGAGCCCGCATCGAGCACCGTCGCAGCGAAGTCAACGAGGCGATGGCCCGCATCTTCGATCCAGCGAGCGGCGTCGACTTCGTCATCACCGCGGCGAACCCGGACGTCGCTTTCGACGCAGAGGGACCACTCCCTTCCGTGTTCGGCGGCGTCGAAGGCGGCATGGGCAACAACGGCCGGCTCACGTTCCCGTGCAATCTGCATGGGAACCCGGCGATCTCCGTTCCGGCGGGCTCAGTCGACGGTCTGCCGATCGGGCTCCAGATCGTCGGCCGGCACTTCACCGAGCCGCTCCTCCTCGACCTCGCTCTGACGATGGAACGCAACCGCCCCTGGCCCCTCGTCGCCCCGAGATGACGTTTCGAGTTCAGCGACTTGTGACTGGCGGCATACAGTCGGCACATGAAGGTTGCACTGACGGTCAATGACTACCTGAGCCGCGCCGAGCGGGTCTATCCCGATCGCATTGCGGTCGTCGACGAGCCCGATCAACCCGCCGAGTCCTGGGGGTCGATCACCTACCGCGACATGGCGGAGCGGGCGCGTGCGATGGCAGCCGGTTTGGACGCACTGGGCATCAAACAGGGCGAACGCGTTGCGATGGTCAGCCACAACTCGGCTCGCCTGCTCACGGCACTATTTGGAGTGTCTGGTTCGGGCCGCGTACTCGTCCCCGTCAACTTCCGTCTCGTCGCGGCAGAGATCACCTACATCGTCGAACACTCCGGTGCGCGAGTGCTCCTCATCGACCCTGAACTCGAAGAGGCACTGGCCGGAGTCGAGTGCGAACACAAGATGATCATCGGCGCCGAGAGCGATGCCATCCTGATGAAGTTTGGCGTCGAGCCCGAGCCGTGGGAGCCCGACGAAGACGCCACCGCGACGATCAACTACACGTCGGGCACAACGGCTCGCCCCAAGGGCGTACAGCTCACACACCGCAACGTGTGGATCAACGCATCGACCTTCGGCTGGCACATGCAGGTATCGGATCGGGACGTGTACCTCCACACACTCCCCCAGTTCCATTGCAACGGCTGGGGCATGCTCTACGCCGTCAGCGGGATGGGAGGCAAACACATCATCATCCGCAAGATCGACGGTCATGAGATCCTGCGCCGCGTCGAAGAGCACGGCGTCACGCTGATCTGCTGTGCACCAGCCGTCCTCAGCGCGGTCATCGACGCCGCCGCTGAACTCATCGCGGAGGGCAAGCCCATTCCCGGTCGGGACCGGGTCCGCATCGTCGTCGCCGGCGCTCCCCCGCCGACCACCACCATCGAACAAACCGAGACCGAACTCGGCTGGGAGTTCGTCCAGATTTACGGCCTCACCGAGACGGCACCGTTGATCACGATCAACCGCAACCGTGCCGAATACGACGACCTGTCCCCGACCGAGCGTGCGGGCAAGTTGAGCCGAGCGGGAGCTCCCTCGATCGGCACGACCATGGCCATCGACGAACACGGCGAAATCATGGCACGCAGCAACACGATCATGGAGGGGTACTGGGAGCAGCCGGATCAGACCGATATGGCGATTCGCGACGGCTTCTTCCACACCGGCGACGGCGGCATCCTCGACGACGATCACTACATCGTGATCTCCGACCGCAAGAAGGACGTGATCATTTCAGGCGGCGAGAACGTGTCATCGATCGAGGTCGAAGACGCCCTGTTCCAGCATCCCGAGATCACCGAGGTCGCGGTCATCGGTATTCCCGACGAGAAGTGGGGCGAACTCGTCACTGCCCTGGTCGTCACCACGCCAGGCAGCACCGCCACCGAGGCCGACGTCATCGCGTTCTGCAAGGAGCGCCTGGCTGGCTACAAGTGCCCGAAGAAGATCGAGTTCCGCGACGAACTCGCCCGCACCGCCACCGGCAAACTCCAGAAGTTCAAGCTCCGCGAACCCTTCTGGGAAGCTGCTGGCAAGCAGGTGAACTGAGTCATCCGACTATTCGAGGGTGGCGTACGTGGTACTGCGGTCGTCGGTCATGCCGACGTTGGCAACGCACTCGGCGAGGTCGGCGAGGTACTGATCGACCACGCCGGTGTTGGTGTTGCTGACGGTTGAGTGAAGGTTGTCCGGCGGGGTCTGACGATCGTGATACCAACCTCGCTCGAGGAGCGCATCGCCGAGCGCGAACATGTCGATGCCGCTGTCGGGTTCAGCTGCCATCGCCACGAGGTGGAACTGCCCCTCGCCGAGCACACGGACGCCATCGATCGCCATGATCCCGGCCCGCATCAAGTCCGCATTGACCAGTGTCTGTTGTGTGAGGTCGACGTAGCCGTCGACGCCGAGGTGCTGCATGACGGCCCACGCACACGCCATCGGCAGGCCCGAACGGGTGCCTTGCATGTTGGGCGACGCATAGAAGCCACCGAGCCAGTCGTCGAACACGAACGTCTGGTACTTCCGTGATTCCTTCGTGTTGTGGAGGATGACCGACACACCCTTCGGCGCGTACCCCAACTTGTGAATGTCCGCCGAGATCGTGGTCACCCCGTCGACACGGAAGTCCCACGGTGACACGTCGCGCCCGATTCGCTCTGCAAACGGCAGCACAAAGCCACCCATGCAGGCGTCGACATGACAATTCGCACCGACCGATTTCGCCAGCGCTGCAATCGACGGGATGTCGTCCTGCACACCCTGCGGATACTGCGGGGCCGACCCGACGACGAGCACCGTGTTGTCGTTGACCATCGACGCCATCGCTTCGACGTTCGCGGTGTAATCCTCGCGCACCGGCGCCTTGTGCACGGTGAGGCCAAAGTTGTCCGCCGCCTTGTGGAACGCAGCGTGTGCCGTCTCCGGAAGCACCATCTCGGGTTCGGTGATGTTGCGCTCGGCAAGCCCACGCTTGCGAGCAGCGAGCACAGCACAAAGGATCGACTCGGTTCCACCGCTGGTCAGGAACCCCGCGGTGTTCTCGTCACCGTTGAGCAGATCGGCAGTCCAGCCGACTACCTCAGACTGAATCTGGCGCAACGATGGAAATGCCTGGGTGTTGAGTGCATTCTCGTGGAGGTACAGCCGTGCTGCCTGCTCCGCCACTTCGTGCACCGACGGGCCGCCGTCGTACACCATGCCAAAGGTCTTGCCATCGGACCACTTCACGTCACCCGATCGCTTGTCGGTGAGCTCCGCGATCACGTCGTCGACCGGTCGTCCCTGCTGTCCTAGCGCTGCCATGCCTCAAGTGTCGCGCACTCACCAAGCCCGACCGTTGGCGAGCGTCACACCGGGCCCCGACCCCATCGTGACGCTGATCAGGGCCGGACGGCGGCGGCGCGTTTGGCGAGGCGTTGTTCGAGGCGGCGATCGGTGTCGACAGCAACACGATGCATCACGCGTCGGTACGTCGGGTAGTCCGCGACCGCATAGTGCTGCGAGCCCCGGTTGT
>CAXMZV010000303.1:0-5561 GCA_964199985.1 Candidatus Ilumatobacter isfjordensis
CGAGCGGACTTCGGTGACGGTGCCGATGAGTCCCGTGCTGGCAAGACGCATCAATTCGGCCCAGCGGGGGTCAAACGGTGTCATCCACGCTTCGGCGAGCAGGACGCCCGCGTCGTCGCACGCCACGCGCATCCGTTCTGCGGCCTGCACACTCGCCGCGATCGGCTTCTCGCACAGCACGTGCTTGCCAGCGGCCGCTGCCCTGACCGTCCACTCCTCGTGCATGGCATTCGGGAGCGGGATGTACACGGCGTCGACGTCGGGATGATCGAGGACCGCCTGATAGTCGGCGACTGACACGTCAGACCAAACGGTCGACGGCGGGCCGCTGAGCGACGCCGCGGCAGTCAGGATGGTGCGAGTGCTGGCCGCGATCGCAGGCAGCACCGCCAGGCGCGCAACGGTCGACCCGGCGCCGATGACACCGATGCCGATCATGCTGGCCGGTCCCGTGCGCGGCGACCCTTGTTGTTCGGCTTCGTCAGACTTCAATGAGGGATCCACCCTCGTTGCCCGAGCGATGGGCTGCTTCGAGCACGGCGACGACATCGCGTGACTGCTCCGGCTCGACGGCGAGTGGTTCGCCCAGCAGGAGATGATCGGCGAGGTTGCGGTGAAAGCCCCAACCCTGATCGGGCGCCGGTCGGACCTGCGAGGTGACAATGCCGTGCTCGCCGTCGTAGCGGGCCACGGTCAAGTCGACCGGAGCCTCGGCATGATGTGAGTTGTGCTCCACATATCCGCGTCCGGGGACCACGGCGTCGGTGCGCAGCGGGCGGTAGTGGCCTTCGATAGTCGCAACGGTGCCGTCGATGTGGAACTTCGGACGCCGAATCGCACACACGTCACTCTGGCGGAAGGTGGCCTCCCGGCCGTCGGCCCACTGCATCCACAGAGATAGTTGATCGACGTTGGTCGTGTCGTGCCAGACGCGTGTGTGCGTGGTGCACAGCACGCGGCTCGGAGCGCTGCCGTAGAGCTGGTTGATCCAGTCGACGTGGTGCGAGCCCCAGTCGTAGACAGCGCCACCGGAGATCGAGTCTTCCGAGTGCCATGCCCGACATGGGTGTTCGAAGCCGCCGACAAAGGTCTCGATGTTGAAGACCTCACCGAGGTCGCCGTTGCGCATCAGACGTTGAACTGCCAGGAAGTCTGTGTCCCATCGGCGGCTCTGGTGCACGGTCACGGTTCTGTCGTGCTCGGCCGCGGTGGCGATGACCTGCTCGGCGTCGGCGCGAGTGATGGCCATCGGCTTCTCCATCACGACGTGCTTGCCGGCACGGAGGAGTTCGATGGCCAACTCTGCGTGGAAGCTCGGGGGTGTGGCGATCACGACCACGTCGACGTCGTCGTCCGTGGCGAGTGAGGTTGCTGAATCGTGCCCGACCAGGTCGGGGAAGTCGTCACGCGCTGCCTCGATGCGATCGGGCGAATTGTCGGCCGCGGCGGTGAAGGCCAGCCCGTCTGTCTCGGTGGCTGCGAGGCCGTGGAGGTAGCCCATGCCGCCGAATGGGCCGTAGCCGACGACAGCGAGGCCAAGTGTCGGGGTGCCCGTCGGGAATGCTGGGCGGAGCAGTCGAGCAACGTAGGGGCCGAGCGTGCTATGGCGCTGGAGCACGTCGAGGTCAGCGACACCAGATGCGACGATGCAGCCGCTCCCGACGCGTCGGACGGTGAGGGTCGGTTCGTGATGGAACCGAACGCTGGTCGTGGCGGCAATTGCTGTATCGCTCCCGACGACGTCGAGTGTCCGGAGGGCGCTGAAGATGGGCACCTCACGGTCGAGCCGAACGGCTTCGGGACGATCGGCCAGCGTGACGAACCACTCGGCGCGCAGAAGGGGAGTGCTCACCCGGGCTCCGCAGAGTTGTGCAGCGACAACATCGCCAGGCTCGGGCGCAATGAGCACCGCGCCGCCGGACGTCGCGAACGCGAGCGCCTCTGCGGCCTCGTCGTCGGTGAACGGGCCCGTGTAGATACGGACCTGGTGACCGTCGTGTCGGTCGGAGCGCCCGCTCGAATCGGTGATGGCATGCTGTGTGAGGGTCATAGCGATGCAGGAAATGTACCTGCGCGCACGATTCGCCGCCTGACGGTGCTCGCATTGCGTGGTGCGGTCAGATTTCACTCGGATACTTTCGAGCCCAACGTCGTGTTGCGAGCAGGTCGCATCTACCTTGCGAGCAATGTTTCGTTCATCAGCCCATCGATCCGCAGCGCTCGCTGCTCTGGCGGGTCTTGTTGCCGTCTCGTGCGCCAGCAGCGACGGTGCCGACTCAACGTCTGAGAGCCCGGCCGACGACCGACTTCGGGTCGTCACCACAGTGGCACCGATCACCTCGATCGCAGCCAACATCATCGGCGATCGTGCGGAAATCGTCGGCATCGTGCCCGAAGGAACCAACTCTCACACCTTCGAGCCACCGCCCTCGGCAGCCGAACTGTTGAGCACCGCTGACGTGGTATTCATCAACGGGTTGCAGTTGGAAGAACCCACGAAGGAGCTTGCCGAAGCGAATCTGAGTGACGGAGCACCTCTGGTCGAACTGGGTGACGAAACCATCAGCCCTGAGCAGTACAAGTACGACTTCTCGTTCCCTGAATCCGATGGCAAACCCAATCCGCACCTGTGGACCGATCCGACGCTGGTCAAGGTGTACGCCGGCCTGATCCGCGACACCATGGTCGACGTCGATCCCGACGGCGAGTCGGTGTACGACGCGAACTTCGATGCGTTCAGCTCACTCGTCGACGAGTTCGATGACGTCATCGCCGCCACGTTCGAGACGATTCCGACCGATCAGCGCAAGCTGGTCACGTACCACGACGCCTACGCCTACTTTGCCGACACCTACGGGTGGAACGTCGTCGGCGCGGTGCAGCCTGCCGACTTCGGTGAGCCGACGGCAGGCGACGTCATCGACCTGATCGAGCAGATCGAAGCCGAGGGGGTCCCCGCGGTGTTCGGTTCGGAGGTCTTCCCGTCGCCCGTTCTGGAGCAGATCGCGAACGAGACCGGCGTGGTGTACGTCGACGATCTCCGCGACGACGATCTGCCCGGCGAGCCCGGTGAAGTCGAGCACTCCTGGCTGGGGTTGATGAAGTTCAATTTCGTCACGATGACCGATGCACTCGGTGGTGACTCGTCCGCACTCGCGGCCGTCGAGGTCCGGAACGTAGCACCAGACGAAGCGATCTACCCCCAGTGATCGGGCTGCCAGTGACCACTACCTCCATGATTGCGGCACCCATGGTCGAGGCACGCGGGCTCAGCGTCGACTACGGCGCGGGAGCGGTGCTCGACGACGTTGATCTCAGTATCGCTGAGGGCGAACTCCTCGGGATCGTTGGCCCATCGGGTTCCGGCAAGTCGACCCTGCTCAAAGCATTGCTCGGCAGCGTTGATGCCAGTGCCGGTCGTGTTGTCCGTCGAAGTGGACTGTCCGTGGGCCTCGTTCCCCAGGTCGAGCACATCGACTGGAATTTCCCGGTCACCGTTGCCGAGTGCGTCGGGATGGCGCGTGCCCGCGGGTGGCGGACCCCGTGGATCACGAGATCCGAACGAACCGAGATCGCCGACGTGCTCGACCGGCTCGGTCTCGCAGGTCTGGGTGATCGACATATTCGCGATCTGTCGGGCGGGCAGCAGCAACGAGTCTTCCTCGCGCGAGCACTCTTCACGAATGCCGAAGTGATCTTCCTCGATGAGCCGACCTCGGGGCTGGATGTGCGCACCCGTCATGAGGTGCTGCACCTGCTCGACGAACTCAACCAGCAAGGTCTCACCATCGTGCTGACCACGCATGACCTCAACGGCATGGCCGCACACCTTCCGAAGATCGTGTGCCTGAACACGCGAATCGTGGGGCAAGGACGCCCCGACGAAGTGCTCGTCCCCGATGTGCTCGAACAGACCTACGGGTCACCGATGCACATTCTCGAGCATGGGGGCATGAGGGTCGTCGTCGACGCTCCGCTGGGCCTGGTGCGGGCCGGGGTCGGCGAGGCAACGGCATGATCGCAGCCATCGTTGCGATCGACCTGTTTCGGCCGTTCGAGTTCGAGTTCTTTCGCAACGGAGTCATCGTGGCAACGCTGGCCGGAGCGCTCTGTGGCGTGGTGGGTTGTTACGTGGTGTTGCGCAACATGAGCTACATCGGGCACGGCCTGTCGCATGCGATCTTCGGTGGCTACGCCGTGGCCGGGCTCATCGGCATCAACCTGTTCCTCGGCGCTGGCGCCTGGGGCGTGTTGACTGCCCTCACGATTGGGGCCATCGTGCGGCGTCGCCCGATTGGGTCCGACGCAGCAATCGGTGTCGTGACCACGGCTGCCTTCGCCTTCGGGCTGGCAATCGTGCAGCTCTACGGGTCTCCTGGTCGCAATGCCGATGCGCTGCTCTTCGGCAACGTCCTCGGCGTGACCTGGGCTGACGTGTTGCTCATCGTGGCCGTCTCGGTGGCCGCCCTCGTCTTCATCTTCGTCGGGTACCGGCAATTGCTTTTCACCACGTTCGACGCCGAAGTTGCACGGGCAACTGGTGTGCGGACCAACCTGGTCGACGGACTGCTGATGGTGCTGCTGTCGGCCACGGTGCTCGCCACGATGAACGTGATGGGCGTGACCCTGATCGCTGCCAACCTCGTCGTGCCTGCGGTTGTCGCCCGGATGCTCACCGACAGCTTTGCGCGGATGCTGGCGTACGCCGGAGTGATCGGGGCGGTGAGTGGATTTGTCGGCATGAACGCCAGCTATCACCTCGACGTCGCGTCCGGCCCGACCATCGTGCTCACCGCTGCGCTGTTCTTCATCGTCGCGTTCGTCGGTGGCGGCACGTTCAGGCGCCGCGCCAGCGTCGTCGGCCACGCGCACTGACGCTGGCCGTGCCGCAACCCGCCGCAACGCCAGCTTGCCGGTCGAGCGCGGTCAGTAGCCTCGGCTGATGCGGTTGAACGACGAGGAGGCAAAGATCGCCGACCACTGGACCGTCGACGACGCGGAAGTCATCCTGCGGACGCACGGCTGTCGTGCGACCGGCCCGCGAGTGGCAGTGCTCCGAGCGTTGTTGCGCCACGGTGGCCCAATCGATGCGGCGAGTCTCACGACGTTGGCTCACGACGAGGAACCTGGCATCCACGAAGCGACCGTGTACCGGACAATCAGCGTGCTGTCCGAGCAGGGCATCGTCACCCACGTCCACGCAGGGCACGGCCCCTCGCTCGTGCGGTTGGGCGGCGACCATGGGCTCATCGCTGTATGTCGAGACTGTGGGGGCATCGCACAGTTGCCGGCCGACGCGGTCAGTGCATTCGTCGAACAGGCGCGTGACGCCATCGGCTTCACGCTCGAACCCGGCCACTTCGCGCTCGAAGGCGTCTGCGCAGGGTGCACTGGCGTGTCACCGTGACGGCGTCTCCGTTCCGGCAGGTCGATGTGTTCGCCGACGGTGCGTTCACCGGCAACCCGTTGGCCGTGATCCACGATGCCGATGACGTTTCGACCGAGGCCATGCAGACGATCACTCGCTGGACGAACCTGTCCGAGGCGGCGTTCCTGTTGCA
>CAXMZV010000304.1:0-5552 GCA_964199985.1 Candidatus Ilumatobacter isfjordensis
CACCATGACGGCTGGCGCAAGGCCGACGCAAATGGTTTCGCCGACTCTGGGTCCAAGGAGCCAACCCGGTCCCAACAAACGAAGTCGGCTGCAACAAGAACTATTGGAAGAGTAAGTGCCGAGCGGCCTGCTGTGCGCCATTTGCCTCAGCGTGTACGGCCACCATGCCAACGGCCTCTGCTCCGCGGCAATTTCCGGTCTCGTCGTCGATGAAGAGGACCCGATCCGCACTGACGTCGAAGTAGTCAGCTGCGGCAATGAAGGCCGCTTGGTTTGGCTTTCTCTGTCGAAGCACGTGAGATTCGAGAATGTCGTCACCGACGAGGCCTTGGACGTGTGAATACATGCTGGGATTGACTCTCATCACGTCCACCCCAGCCAAGCCGTCCATCGTGTTGGTCAACGCCCGATCCGGATCCCCACGGTCCTCGCTGCTTCTGCGAACTGTGACCATCCAGCCGACGGCGAAATGAAATGCATCAAATGGCCGGGGCTCTCTGGGTCTAACAAGAACGACGCGCCGGGCGCGGCTGCTTCGGCGAGGCTGAGAAACTCTGAGATTTCAATCTCGCCACGCTCCGCTCTGTGAAACGGGCGGTCATCGTCGGTGCCGGCATCGTATGCGCTTCGCCAAAAGCCCAGCCCCGGACGAGGGTCAACTCCTGCTTTGGCCGCTGCGTCAACCAACGCGTCGCGATCGATCTCACCGATCACGCCGCCCATGTCGAAGAGAACCAAGTCGAACCGCTTCTCCATCAACTGACGGTACCCGATTTCAGATCTGGCGGACCACAGTCATGCGGCCAGGACCGATCGGACCAACTCAGCGTCCGCGAGCCGGCGATATGGGTGCGCTGGGACGCCACCTCTGATCGGGCCGCCCGCCGAAGGCCAGAAAGCCGGTATCGCTGGCGCCGACGGACGAAACAACTCTGCGGCCACCGGCCCAACCTCAGCAAACCGACGTCTCGGAGAAGGAACCTCAACTGCCCCGGCTATCAGCGACATTCTGATCGCCTCTGGGTGCTGATGGCGCGGAGAAGCGTGCTTTCGTCGGTGGGCCCGCTCAGTGCCGGCGGTTCGTGTGGCGGCCGTGCCGGTCGGTGAGCTGTCGTTTCAGGTTGTGGCGGATCTGGGCGAGTGCATCTGTGATGTTGGCGGAGTCGTCGCTGGCGACGATGTCGGTGTCCTTGGCGTTGATCGACACGTAGGCGATCTGGCCACGCTCATCACGGTTCTTGATCCACGCTTCGATCTTCAGAGATCCGCGGTCGAGCGACTTCAGCTGATCGCTGATCGAATCCAGTGACGACACGACGATCGGGCGTTCACCCGCGGCGATACCGGTTCCGAGGTGGAGGTGGTCGTCTATTTCGATGGTGTCTGAATGGGTCATGGATTCCTCTCGCGTTCACATAGGGAACGGTGTAGTACTCGGATGGGAAGATTCAGTCAGAGCGTACGTCGGGGCGGCGGTGCCGGGATCTCTTGTCTCGTCGGCGCCAAGATCGCGGCAGAGCCTGGTGTCGTGGAGGATCCGGCGTTGGAACGGTTGGTCGGCATCAGGGTCCGCAGCCGGCGCCAGTCCGCGATGCCATCGATCGAGCAAACACCGCGGCAATGAATCCGATTCGTTGCGTTTGTTCTGGAGCACCTCGCCGAGCGCAGCCGTTATCGAGCGGGTCACAAGCCCGCGGTGACTGTCGATATGAGTGCGGGGGTTCTGGGTGCCGCAGCTTCGCCGACATCGCGCCTCCGAACATGGGTAGCTACCGGGCGCTGTTCTGCGCTGGGCTCTTCCGGTGGCGTTGTGACGAAGTCCTCTTCAGCGAGCGTCGACGTTGCACTGATGATGAAGTTGAGCCGACAGGAGGAGATCATGCGAAGGTGAGTAGCGCTGGTCTCGGCGGGGCTGTTGCTCTCGGTGGGCGTGTCGTGTGGCGGCAACGACAACCAGGACCCCCCGGACGATTATGCCGGTCGGCTCCTCCACGACTGAACGCGTGGGTGCGAGCACGTATCGCTGCTACCTCGATGAGATGCTGAGCGAGGCCGGTGTTGGGTTCGACTTCGTGGGATCGCTCACGCAAGCGGCCAGTGCCAATACCTGCCCGACCGTGTTCGATCGGGACCACGAGGCGGTCAACGGTTCGACCATCGACACTCGAGCTGGCCCGGCGACGGAGAGCGTCGAGCTGCTCCAGCCGCATTTCGGAACGTACACGTAACCGGAGCCTCGGCAGCGGCCGTAGCGATCGCAACGAAGCGATCGTAAGCGCGTTGCGCTTCCGACGAGTCCGCGGCGCGGCGGATCCGGTTGAGACCGTGGTTGCGCAAACGTGATATCGATATGACTCATATGGCCACGTCGATCGCACACCGCGTGTCCCGCACCGCCATCGTCGCGTTGTCAGGTATCGCCTTGCTCGTGGGCTGCTCGAGTTCCGATGACGCCGTCGAAGATGCAGCAACCGACGACGTGACGGAAACGACGTCGTCCAGCGACGAGAGCCAGTCTGATGGCCCGAGCCAATCCAGCGACGGCGAGCTGCCTGGCTCACTGGTAGTGACGGGAGCCGTCGACGGCTCGTTCGATACTGCCGCCGACGACGTGACCTTCCGCCCCGGCGGCGGGTGCGCCTCGGGAACCTTCGGGATCAGCATGAAGGTCGACCAGGGCGAAGTCACCCAGTTCGACGTCGTCGTCGAGACCGACGGCGTTGACTCGTCGACACGCGGCGAAATACCTGTCGAGTTCAACGCCCACGCGTACGACATCGCGTCCGGCAACTTCGAAGCCGAGGTGTACAGCGGCGACGGCACGCTCACCATCGTCGACCAACAGGACCTCCAGATGTCGTACGAACTCTCAGGAACACTCACGTCCAACGACGACGAGTCGCGCGAGATCACCGTCGACTTCGACGCCGTGCTGCCGATCAGCTGCAGCTGATCTCATCGAGCCGAGACCAGCGGCTCGTCACACGGTGGGGCCGACGAGAACCCGATCGGCGCGAGCCGCCGTCGACAAATGGCGATGGTGGTCCTCGGAGCCGCCGCCAAAAGCACGCACCAGCCCGCTTCCCAGGCGATCGACAGTTATCGCCCCCACGCACCGCGACCGTCCAACACCGATCAGACACCCATTAGAACGCTCGCGCCGTTGGCCACAGAGACTGTTCATAGCTTCACTATCGCGATCCGAAACCGCTCGGAAACGTGCGGGGGTCGCGAGCCGGCGATATCGGCAAGTGTCGTGCGCTAGATGTGCCGCTATGCGCTACTTCGTCCGCGAAATCGGTGGCGTGTTATGGAGTGCCTTCCAGCCTCGCTGAAGCGGGTGATCGGCTCCGCGGGCTGGCTGGCCGGGGGCCGCGAATGGGATGGGTAGTTCGGTTCCGTTGGTCGCTTGGAGGTCGGCCCGACTCTGTTTGAGTCAGACATTCTTCGCCTGGTCGCCCAGCAAGTTGGCAGAGGGTCGAGCGGTCTGCAGCCGGAAACATGATTCTGGGGCCGATGGCCACGAACAGCTAACATCGCTGCCTCTGTGGATGCTTTCCTCACCGGAGTCGTGGCCGGGTACGGGATCGCCATCCCCGTCGGTGCGATCTCGGTTCTGATCGTTGAGGTCGGGATTCGTTGCGGATTCCGATGTGCGGCTGCTGCCGGCGCGGGCGCCGCCACAGCCGATCTGCTCTACGCCGGCTTGGCCGTGATCGGCGGCGCCACTCTGGGCGGCGTGGTCGAGTCGGTGGATCGACCGTTGCGCATCGTCAGCGCCGCAGTCTTGGTGGTGATCGCAGTGGTCGGTCTTCGTCGGGCGGGTCGAACACGGGGGTCGGTGGAGTTCTCGTTTCCCGACCGCCGGGAGTTGGCCGGCACCTATGCCCGGTTCATCGCCCTCACCATCATCAACCCGACCACGATCGTCTATTTCGCTGCGGTCATCGTCGGGCTCGGTATCGCCGACGATTTGTCAGCTGCCGAAGGAGTCCTGTTCGCCGTTGGTGCGTTCTTGGCGTCGCTGTCCTGGCAGACAATCCTCGCGGCTGTTGGCGCGCTCGCCGGGGATCGGCTCAGCGCTCGGGCACAGACTGCGGCGATCGTGATCGGCAATCTGGTCATCCTGGCCTTCGCGATCGTCATCCTGCTCCGATGACAGCGTGGGCAGCAGAACGACCGCGCTCGCGGGCGGAGGAGGTATTGGCTGACGAGTCAGCCGACGCTCGGGAGCGGGATTCGAGCAAGGACGGTGGTGCCGGATGATGAGAGGTACCTGTCCGTTCGAACGATCTCGAGAGTGGTGCACCTGACTTGGATACGCACGCTTGGGATCTGCTGCCATTCGCCTGGCCCATCGAATCGAACGACGTTTGCAAACGAGAGTCGGCCGAACAGCCATGACTTGAGAGAAGGGGATCGCTTCAGCTCGAAAGCCTCCTCGACGGATTCACGTAAGTGATCGAATCGGTGATCATGCACGCAACGAAGAAACAGCGTGTCGGGTGAGCAGCCCAACCTGTCGATCGCGAAACCCGGAGCTTCGAGCGGTAGCACTGAGAGGCGCTCAAGCGCGATCTCGAGGTCAGCGCCCGCGGCATCGAGGTTGCTGACGGTGACATGAACCGTCTCGGGTGGATAGACGTAGTGCCGGTCCGCGGCGGAAATTGCTGGGACGACGCTGTCACCGAGCCGGAGAACGGCGGTCAGGTGGGCCTGCTCGCCGAGTGGTGGAAGAGGCGTACTACGCCGACCGATGCCCGTTCGTGCGGCTGTCGTCAAGGTCGCCAGCGCCAGTCGTTGTGCAACTGCAGAGAGCCTTGGACCGATTCGGAACACCCGCACAGATTGTCACGACCACCAACATCGCACCCGAAGATCAACCCGCACAGAACCGGCCGTTTCCGCGAGCCGAGGGCACTCGGAAACGCGCAACACCGAACCGCGGTCCCGGGGTGGAGTTCCCCCGATTTGTGAGGCCGGGTTTCAGTCGATCTTTCCGGGGCCGGGGCCGGGGCCGGGGCCGGGGCCGTGGCGGACGAGGACGATGTCAGCACCAGGGTCGACCTAGATGAACTGCCCGTGGTCGCCGTTGGCGTAGAACGAGCTACGGGCTTCATCGATCCACCACAAGTACTGGTACTCGCTCGCTGGATCGGTAGTCGTATCGAGTCGGGTGGCCTCATCGACGAACTCGGCAGGAACGATCTGATCGTCTCCGCTGCGACCCTCATTGAGGTACAACCAGCCGAACCGGGCGAAATTGATCGCTCGGGCGTTGAGCCCGACAAACATCTTCTCGAACCCATCGGTCCCGACACCGGACGGATGGTGCCAGTCGACGACGAACAGGTCATCGTGCTCGCCTCCGGCAATCTCGGACTCGTCTCGTTCAGCGACCTGCCCGGCCGTGCCACCCGCCAGCAGATCGAGGCGGCCCACCCCGGCCTCGTCGACGGGCTTCACCGACACGATGGGGTTGGCCTCGTCCTCGAACTTTTTCTTGCTGGTAGATAAGTATTAGATTGTGGCGAGCTTCATTTGATTTGTTA
>CAXMZV010000305.1:0-5543 GCA_964199985.1 Candidatus Ilumatobacter isfjordensis
ACGATGTTCTTTCGTGCCCCGCTCGTCCTTTTGCTATGCTTTTCATAGCCAAAGGTCCCAACGGCCAACGAAAGCACGAATCATGTTTCTCCTCGATGACATCAACCGAGACCTCCTCGACCTCCTCCAGCTTGAGGGACGGATGTCGTACAAGGATCTCGGCGACCGGATCGGACTCACCGCACCAGCCGTAGCGGAACGCATTCGCAAGCTCGAAGACGCGGGCGTCATCACTGGCTACCGCGCCGTTGTCGACTACGAAGCGATCGGGTTTCCCATCCTGTCGATCATTCGCCTCAAGGCGCCCATGCGGAGCGAGGGCATCGATCCCAAGATCGCCGCGATCCCGAACGTGATCGAGGCCAGTCGAGTGACCGGATCGGACTCACACGTCATTCGAGCGCGGCTCCGACAGATGCTCGACCTCGAAGAACTCCTGCACGACGTGTGGGAGCAGGGCGACACGATCACGAATGTCGTCACGAGCTCCCCGGTCCCCCGCCGCCCCATGAATCTGGCGGCAACCAACGCCGGTCGCGACGTTCATTGACCGGCCGAGTGAGGGGCTTGATCGGGCCGACTACTCGGCGGCTTCGGCGAGCGCCTCGCTGAGCGCCGGATGCACGAGGATGCTCTCGACCAGATCGCTCACCGTCAAGCTTGCCGTCACCGCCACGGCGATGACGGAGATCAACTCGGCCGCGTGACGGCCGACAATCGACCCACCGAGGATCTCGCCGGTGTTCGGGTCGGAAATGATCTTGACGAAGCCGCGGGTGTCGCTGTTGATCATCGCCTTGGCAGTCGACGAGAACGGCACCTTGGTCACACGGATCTTGCGACCCGAAGCGAACGCCTCAGCCTCGGCCAAGCCGACGTCGGCGATTTCTGGCTCGGTGAAGATCGCCGAGGCCGCCTTGTCGTAGTCGAGGTGGCGATGGTTGCGGGTGTGGAGCCCCATGACGTGCTCGGCGACCTTGCGACCTTGGATCGATGCCACGGACGACAGCGGGAGCTTGCCACTGATGTCGCCAGCCGCATAGATGTGCGGAACGTTGGTGACGCAGTGTTGGTTGATGTCGACGTAGCCCCAATCGTTGACATCAACGCCTGCTGCAGCCAGACCGATCCCCTCGGTGTTGGGCACCGACCCGATCGCCAACACGGCATGCGACGACTCGATCACGCGGCCGTCATCGCACCGCACGACGACGGTGTCTCCGGCTTCGGACCGTTCGATCGCCTCGGCTCGAGCGCCCATGACCAGCTTGACGCCACGCCGCATGAACTCCTGCTCGAGCACGGCCGCCACTTCGGGATCCTTGCCCGGGAGCACCTGCTGCCGGCTCACAACGAGGGTCACGTTGGCTCCGAACGAGGAGAACATGTGGACGAACTCCACGCCAGTGACGCCAGAGCCGACGACCGTGACACTCTCAGGAAACACCTTCGGCGGGTAGCAGTCGCGTGTCGTCAAGATCCGGTCGCCATCCGGGTGACACCATTCGGGGACGCGCGGTTTCGAGCCAGTCGACACCAGCGCGGCGTCGAACTCGACGGTCTGCACGCCGCCACCATCGGCTCCTTCGACTTCCATCGTGTTGGGCCCCGTGAATCGACCCGACCCGCGGAGAATCCGGACGCCTTGGCTCTCGAGGATTTCCGTGTTGTTGTCGCGCATCCGGTTCTTGATGCTCTCGATGCGCGTCGTGAGGCCTTCAACGTCGACTTCGACCTCGCCCTTTTCCAGTCCCATGCCTTCGAGGCGATTCGAGAAGCTGATCGCACCGCCGGTGGCGATCATGGTCTTCGACGGAATGCAGTCCCACAGATGCGCAGCACCGCCGACGACGTCGCGTTCGACCATGGTGACCTCAGCCCCCATGCGGGCGGCGTTCGTTGCGGCCATGTTGCCAGCAGGACCGCCGCCGAGAATGACGAATCGTGTGTTCACGCCCGTCAGGCTACGCGAGCACCAGGTCGGGGGCGTCGATCAGTCGTCGCCGACGTACAGACCGTCGTCCGCGAAGATCGTCGATCGCCCGGATTCGGTCTCGAGGGCCGACAGCGATCCCGCGTTCGTGTTGCCGCAGTACCTGCTCGGGTACAGCCCGATGTCGCGCCGTTCGCCGACCCATTCAAAGTGCATGCCATCAGGCGTGAGGAAGTTGCCGCCCCAGGCGAAGCCGTGGCGACGGAAGATGCGCACAGTGCGACAGTCCATGTCCGGCGGTGCGCAGCCCTGACAGGAACCGATCGTGTTCGTGTCGATCGCCTGCCCCCAGGTGTGGCGTGACAAGAACCCGATACTGCTATTCGGGGAGAGTCTATTGAATCTCGGGACGTAGCAGCCCCCAGCTCTGTTCGCGTTGTAGTAGTTGATCGTCCCCCCGAGGCCCGCCGCAATGACCTCGGTCATTGCGTTGGTCAGCGCCCCGCGAACGACCGAGTGACAGCCTGATCGCAGCGTCAACTGTCCGATCGAGCCGTACGAGATGTTGGCGTTCTTCCACGTGCTGTCGATCGACACCGAACCCGACGAATTGATCCGATAAGCGAACTCGCCTAATGCCTCTTTCGTTCGCGCCATGCCGAGCGTGAAGTCGGGGTCCGGCGGATCCCAACTGCGACGAACGCGGATCGACGTGCTGATCAAGTTCTGGCGGACGAGTTCGGCATTGAGTGCGGCTTGGGAATCGAAGCCCCACAACACGATCCGACTCTCCCGGGTCACGCCGAGGCGGGCCGCAGCCTCGAGCGACAGCAGCAGCTCGGTGCCGCCGGTGATCTCATCCGGGACGACGTCGGCAATGGTGAACGGCAACACCGCACCGTTGGAAGCGACGAGGTCAACGACATCACCAGCCCGAGCACCGCGGAGATTTGCAGTCCGCTCACTCATCACGATGTCGGTGGCGGTCAACGCCCCTGCGACATCGTTGCCCATCAGATTCGCGATCGCATGCGTCGGCAGCATGGTGGTGCCCATCGGGTACGCATAGCCGAACGGCGCCTGTTGCACGACTGAGCCTCCGCGGCGGACACGCTGCATGCCGGTGCTCGCCGACCGGCCGATTGCGCCCGTGCCCCCAGCGGCCTGGCTGGCAGCCAGTGCACGCGCTCCGACGTCGGAGCGAAGTGCACCACTGTTGTAGATGGTCACGACGTCCACGTCCGGCCCGGACGGACCGGGAATGCGAACCGCTGGCTCGGCCCCGCCGGCCGGTCCCTCGATCGCAGGGTCGCCCATTGCGAGCACGGGAATCGCGCTAACGAGCGCAAGCGCAACAACGATGACGACAAGGGGACGGCGCATCAGGTAGATGTTACGAACTCGCGACGAACTCATGGTGTCACACCCTCGAAGTTTCGCTACGGTCATCGCACCGTGAGCGAGCAGAACGACCCCCAATCCGACGTCGTCCCCGACCTTGCGGCTGACGCCGCGGAGCCCGCTGAGGCCGAGGGTCCTACCGGAAGCGGCCTCGCTGCCGAGAAGGAGCGTCGCCTTGGTCTGGTCGACGCTGTTCGTGATGCCGGAGGCAACCCGTACCCGTACCGGTTCGATCGCACCCACACGCTCTCCGAGATCCGTGACGGCTGGGGACATCTCGAACCAGGGATCGAAACCAAGGATCCCGTTGCTGTTGCTGGCCGCATGATGCTCAAGCGTGACTCGGGCAAGCTCATCTTCGCGACGATCCGTGATCGTTCCGATGAGGTTCAGCTCTTCATCTCAAAAGCAGTGGTCGGCGACGACAAGTTCGCTGCAATCAAAGACCTCGACCTCGGTGACTGGGTCGGCGTCAACGGCACCGTCATGACCACCCGCAAGGGCGAGTTGTCGGTCAAGCCCGATCGAGTCGAATTGTTGTCGAAGGCCATCCGTCCAATGCCTGACAAATGGCACGGCTTGAGCGACACCGACACCCGATTCCGTCAACGGTACGCCGACCTCATCGTCAACGAATCGGCGCGACGCAACTTCGAGATCCGCCACGAGACCGTCGCCAGTTTCCGTCGCACGCTGGCTCGGCACGGGTTCATCGAGGTCGAAACCCCGGTCCTCCACCCTGAAGTCGGCGGCGCTCACGCCCGACCGTTCACCACACATCACAACACGCTCGACATGCAGCTGTACTTGCGTATTGCGGTTGAGCTGTATCTCAAGCGGCTCATCGTCGGCGGCATGGAACGCGTCTACGAAATCGCACGGACGTTCCGCAACGAGGGCGTCTCGACTCGACACAACCCCGAGTTCACGATGATGGAGCTCTACCAGGCCTTCGGCGACTGGAACGACGTGATGGACATCACCGAGGAGCTCATCACCACCGCTGCACGCGACGCACTTGGAACCACCGTGATTGAGATTCACGGCGAGCAGGTCGACCTCGCCGCCGTCTGGCCGCGCAAGCGCATGGTCGACTATGCGTCAGAAGGCACCGGAGTCGAACTCCATCCGTCGATGTCCCTCGACGCTGCCCGCAAGGTCGCTGCCGATCACGATGTGTTCGTCGAGGACCGGTGGGGAGCCGGCAAGATCATCGAGGAACTGTTCGAGAAGACCGCTGAGTCATCGATCATCCGACCGACCTTCGTCACCGGCCACCCGGTCGAGATCTCCCCGCTGGCCCGCGTCGACCGCAACGATCCGTTCCTCACTGAGCGGTTCGAACTGTTTGTCGACGGCCGCGAGTTGGCCAACGGCTACTCCGAGCTCAACGATCCCGTCGAACAGCGAGCCCGGTTCGAAGACGAGCAAGCCGCGAAGGAGGCGGGCGACGACGAAGCCGGCAGCGTGGACGAGGACTACATCCGTGCCCTCGAGTACGGGATGCCACCCACTGGCGGTCTCGGCATCGGCATCGACCGTCTGGCAATGCTGCTGGCCGGCGTCGACTCGATCAAGGAAGTCATTCTCTTCCCCACCCTCCGACCCGAAGCCCCCTAGCGTCACAGCGGGGTCGGGGCCTGATGTGACGCAACCATTTGAAATCTGGAGACACCAATGACACACATGGCATGGGGCGCTGGCCTCGCAACGATCGACTCAGCGGGCAACACGCTCGACACCTGGTACCGCTGGCTCGGTTGGGGCGAATACGGCAGCGATCCAGGCACCGGCGGCTCAGGTGGCGATTCCGTGCACTGGGACACGATCGAATCGAAGCTCGGCATGCGCGATCACCGTGACGAGGTGCGCAACGTCACGATCCGACCCGTCCGGATTTCAGTCGACGTCGATGCGCCACCGGCCTCACCAGAGGATGCGTACCTCCGGCTGCATCTGCTCTCGCACCGCCTCGCCGCCCCACACTCGATGAACATGGACGGCACGTTCGGTGCGCTCAACAACGTGGCCTGGACCAACCTCGGCCCCGTCGCAGTTGCCGAGCTCGACGACATTCGGCTCAAGATGAAACTCGAAGGTGGCGTGCTGAGCGTGCACGGTCTCGACAAGTTTCCGCGCATGACCGACTACGTCGTGCCGAGCGGCGTGCGCATCGCCGACGCCGACCGTGTCCGGCTCGGCGCCCACC
>CAXMZV010000306.1:0-5538 GCA_964199985.1 Candidatus Ilumatobacter isfjordensis
CTGGTCGTACGAATGCCCTGGTCGGGACGCTGTCGAGGTTGGGATCAAGCCGCGTTCTCAGGCAGAAAAGCTGATGGTCCCGCTGGCCATGTGTCGACTGCCGGCCTCGTGGTGCGGACCGCGATTATGGGTCGGGTCAGAGTGCGGAAGAAGTGCCGTTATCTCCAGTCGATCGCCGTTGCAGTGCCCTGACCTGGGAGTCTGCGTTGTGGACATGTCTTCGACACGCTCCAAGTCGGGCGACGTCGAGCTTGAAGGGCATGCAATGAAGGGGAATGGGCTCGCGGTGCGTCGCAGACGCGCTGGAGATAACGCGTCCACGACACAGCTCACGGCTGCACCAGCTACATCAAAGACACCCAAAACCGGGCTGGAGATAAGTGCCGTTTAGCGGACGGTCTGCGGGCAGTAGCGGCGGCGCTGATATGTGCTGGTTCAGGCTTCGATTATCGCCGATCGTGCAGCAGCCAATAGCTGATCGGATGCAGCGAACAACGCTGCGCCTTCGACCGGATGACTGCCTCCGTTCGCAGCGGAGAAGGCGCCGTTGGCTTCCTGCACGATAAGCCCAAGCGGGGCATAGTCCCAGACCTTGCCACCTATCTGGCCGGCAGCATCGAGCTCGCCACTTGCGACGAGCAGCGCTGCGTGAGCCGACCAGTCCGCCGTGTGTGTGCGGTCGAGCAAAGGAGCGATCTCCGCGAATGTCTCACGGGGGACCATGTGCAGCGGTGGAAGAAACCCGGCGGAGCAGCCGTCCAACTCAGTGCATCCCGAGGTGCTGAGCCGTGATGCTTCGCCAACAAGCCCGACATCGTCGAACGATTGCCGGAAAGCTCCATGGCCTCGTTGCGCGAACCACACCTCGGCTTGTGACGGCACGATTGCTACTCCAACCTGGACGACCCCGTCGACCTCAAGAGCTATCAGCGACTGCCATCGGTCGTCGCCCAGCACGAACACCAGCGTTCCGTCGATGCCGTCCAGGATCCAGCGCCGACCCGATCGGCCCGAGCTCCCGGTCTCTTCTCCGATGAACGCATCTGTCGGCCTCGCAGTCGCCAACACGTCTCGAACCTCATTTTCCACAGCCAGGTCCGCTTCCGTCACGATCGAACCGTCAGCCTTCTGGCCCTGATCCAGCGAAGCCACATGCTCGAAAAACGACAGGCCAACCGACGCTCCCGCCAGAGCAGCCCGAAGTGCAACAGCGAGGTCAGAGTCCAGATCGTCGAGTGGGCAAGGCACCCGATCAGAATCGCACACGCCGGACTCCACCGCACCCAAGAGACCGGAGAACCCTCTCCGCCGGACCGAACGTTACGAGCGACCATTTTCCGATCGAACGTGCCGATACAGAGCGGTCTGGCGTCATACCCGTCGAGTAGCTGCTCTCTGGACACGTGCGACCTCAGCACTACCAACCCGATTCCGAGGGCCTCGGTCAGGACTAGGTTCTGTAGATGCTCATTTCCAGCCTCACTCGACCCTCGGCCCGCGGACCTGCCGCAGTCGCTTTTGCTGCGCTATTAGTGTTCAGCGCCTGCGGCTCCTCGGACGACGACGACAGCGGAGCGTCCGGAGGCGACGACGGGTCGAGCAGCGCGCCCAGTGACGACGCGAGCACCGACTCGGACACTGATGATGTCCCTGCTCCAGACACCTCGAGTGACGACGGCACCGGCACGCTGACCATGGCCGACGGCACCGTCTACGAGTTCGAGATGAACAGCTGTGACACGGTTGACACCGATCCCGCCACGATTCCCTTGGCTGGCGGCTACGACCTCTCCGGTTCGACCTCCGACGGCGAGTTCCACTTCTCCCTCGCGCGGCTCGGGTTCGACGACGAGGTCGCCGTCGCCGTCGGTGCGCTCGAAGGTGACTTCGACGAGAACGGTCAGAACGAGGAGATCCTCTACACCGCGTCGAGAGAGTCGCTCGACTTGATCGCGGTCGATGGCGGCAACGTGTCCGGACAAGTGGCGTTCAGCGCGATCGGACTCACCCGACCGCATGGTGACGACACCACGGCCACGGTCGAGGTGAACTGCTGACTCGTGGGTTCCGGTCCTCGGCGGGGATTGGTCGTTCGGATTCGAGCGGTACCGGACCGAGTTGTGGGGAACTGATGCCGTCCGAAGCGTTGGAGCTGCGCTGATACCGCGCCTTGCTTCGGAGGGTCTCTACGTCGCAACTCTGATCTGGACGCGCTTGAGCTGGAGGCCCGCAGCATCGGTGGTTCCGCCGAGGTGATTGCGGCTCAGTTCTTCGACGCGCGCTCGCCAGGCCCCGGCGCAGTCGGCGTTCAAGGTGACGAAGCGTCCACGGTGCACAACGCCTGGGGTGGACGGACTCCGGCGGAGTCGATCAACCGTTATGTCGACAACGTTCTTCGTGCGATCGACTTGGCACGTTCAGCCAGTTGTGGGGTCTGCATCGAATGAGTCCGTTGCAGCGCTCGGTATTTGCATCCAGGCTTTGATTTCGGTTCGCCCTGTTGTTCGGCAGTGGCGGTCGGCCCTCGCCTGTCGCCGGGTGCAAGCGGCGAACAGCGCGTTCTGGAGCACCTCGACGATCGCGTACGTGCCGTACCCGAGCGGGGCGTTCGACCCAATGGCCTGAGCAATATGCGTGCAATCGAGTGTTCGTCGGGCAACTGTGGGGACGGCGCGACAGCAGCGCTGCTGGTGGCCTCTGGCCGCTCACCAGCATCTGACCCGGGCCAAAGCGTGGGTGCGCGCTTCCGCGCGGTGGGGCCAGCGTCGCGGTGGCGTTCTGGACGGGTTGTCGAGTCCTGCTGCGGCGGATGATCTGGTTCGACAGTTGATCCACAGTTGCGTGCGTCGTTGTCTCGCAGCGCCCGGCGTGGGAACCTGACCTGGTGGAGGAGCGACCGAGCGGCACGATCGCATTCCTGTTCACCGACGTCGAGGGGTCGACGCGGCTGTGGGATGAGCACGACGATGACATGGACCGTGCCCTGGAAGCCCACGATCAGATCCTCCACGACGCGATTGCGGCGGAGGCGGGGTACGTCTTTTCCACGCAGGGCGATGCGTTCGCCGCGGCGTTCGACTCGGCGGCTGCTGCGGCCCGGGCCGCTGCATCAATTCAGCGAGCGCTCGAATCACATGAGTGGCCGCCCTCTGCCGACATCAAGGTTCGGATCGGGCTGCACGTCGGCGAGGCGCACGAGCGCGATGGCGACTACTTCGGTCCGACGCTGAACCGGGCGGCGCGCATCATGTCGGCGGCGCACGGGGGTCAGACCGTTTGCTCGGCGACCTTCGCAGCGCTGGCCGGTTTCGATCGGATGGTCGACCTGGGTGAGCACCGCCTCAAGGATCTGGCTGCTCCCGAGCACATGTGGCAGCTCGGCGATGGCGATCACCCGCCGCTGCAGACCCTCGACCTCGTCCGTCACAACCTCCCCGTCGAACGGACGCCGCTGCTCGGGCGCGAAACGGTGCTGGCCGAGCTTGCGGGTCGCCTTGGCGAGTATCGCCTCGTCTCGGTGCTCGGGATGGGTGGTACGGGCAAGACACGAGTTGCGGTGGCCGCAGCGGCGGATGTCATCGAACGCTTCCCTGACGGTGTGTGGTTCGTCGATCTGGTGCCCGCACGCGACGACAGCGACGTGGCCGAGGCGGTCGCGGGTGCTGCCGGTTATCGAGTTGGGGGTGCCGATCTCCTCGGGTCGTTGACCGAAGTCCTGCGTGACCGGCGGGCACTTTTCGTGCTCGACAATTGCGAGCACATCACCGACGTCGTCGCCGAGATGCTCGATGTCGTGCTTGGTATGACGGCAGCTCCCCGCTTCCTGGTGACGAGTCGCGAACCCCTCGGCCTGCTCGACGAGTACCAGCTGACCCTCGAACCGCTTGCCGTCGCGGTCGACGCCACATCGCCGGCGATCGCACTCTTCACGGGCACCGCTGCCCGCGTCGGCGCACGGCTCGGAGACCGCGACCTGTCGACGATCGCGTTGGTGTGCGACCACCTCGACGGTCATCCGTTGTCGATCGAGCTCGCCGCCGCGCAGCTCCGACAGTTGACGGTCGATCAGTTGGCCGCTCGCCTTGAAGACCGCTTCGAGCTGCTCGCGCGTGGCCGGTCGTCGAACCGCCAGGCCAGCCTGGTCGCCGTCCTGGAAGACACGTGGGCGATGCTCGAACCCGAGGGGCAACGACTGTTGGTGCAGCTCGGCGCGTTCCCTGCGGGCTTCGGGTTGGACGAGATCGAAGAGGTCGCAGGCGGACTCGACGTCGGCGTGGTGGGCCGTACCGTCGGCGGGCTGGTCGAGCGGAACCTCGTGGTCACCGACGGCACAGGCGGGTACCGCCTCCTCGAGACCGTGAAGCTTTTCGCGCAACGTCAAGCCGAGGCGGATCACGCCGCCGAACGGCACACGCAGTGGGTCCTCGACTCCCTCCGGCTGCAACCGCAGGACGCCTGGTATTCCTCGATGTCGCTCGCCGTGTGGATCCTTCGCCACGACGACGACTGGCGCGCCGTAGAAGATCGACTCGTCGCCGCAAGGCGGTGGGACGAACTCAGCGACCTCTTCCGCACATCGGGGAGCTACTTCCACAATTGGATCCCGGGCGCTGCCGCCATGGCACAAATTCGACGGATCGAGGGCTACCTTGATCAGGTCGATCCGACCGATCGTCGAACCCTGGCTGCCTGCTACCTCGTAGCCGGGTATGTGGGGTTGCACGCGCGGCGACCGGACTGGATTCAGCGCGGTGGGGATCGGGCGGTCGAGCTGACGACCGACGGCTCACCGCTCGACCGGGCAGTCGCGCTGGTCCTCGGCTCGTGGATGATCGCGCTGCGTGACGCCGACGCGGCGATCGTGACGCTGCGGGAAGCGTTCGACATCGCTGAGAGCTGCGGGGCATCGGGGGTAGCGAACATCGCCCTCTACTACCAAGGAGTTCACCACGCACTTGCCGGCCGGGTCGATGAGGTGCATGGACTCCTCGGTCGCCTCGCCTCGCGACTTGACGCCGCTGACCCGGACGGCGACCAGCTGGCTCATTACTTCTCCCTCACCCTCCGACTGGCGGTCGGCGTAGTCAACGACCCCGAGCAGGGACGCCGAGCAGCAGACCGCCACGAGGAGACGCACACCGATTTGCCCATCGGCTTCGGCGTGCTCGACACCGCCGCCTCGGCGGGGATCGGTGACATCGCAGGCACACGCTGGCGCATGCGCGAGGCGATCCGCTCCTGGGAGGAACGCAGCGCCGATGACGGCTTCCCCGACTGGCTCATCCCACTCGCCGTACTGGCACACGCACTGGGAGACCGCGAGCGGTGCCGGACGCTGGTGACTGCGATCCGACGGTCACCCGTGCCGACCCACAACTTCCTGAACACCATCATCTACCGCCAACTCCGCGACCAGGTCGGGCTCGCCACAGACAACCCGCTCGATACCCACACCATCGAGGACATCTTCGACGACACCATGAACTGGATGGACACCCTCGACAACTCGCCCACGTAACAGAAGCGCAGGCCACCCAC
>CAXMZV010000307.1:0-5529 GCA_964199985.1 Candidatus Ilumatobacter isfjordensis
GCTTCGAAGCAGTCACGGTCAGGCAGCCGAGGGCGATGACACCCGAGCGGGTGGAAATCGATCACGTCGGGGAGGCGAGGTTCGATGGCTTGCCAGATGATGTCGACAACGCGCGGGTGAACTGCGAGCATGTGGGTGACCTCCACGGGGTCGGGTCGGATTTGGATCGCACCCTGCATGAAAACAGGGCCAACCCTCCGACCCGTGGATGGTCAACTACACCCGCCTATTGGCGCTCGCTCTAAGTTCAGAACCGGTGGCCGCCCGGTGGCTCCCGACCGTCATACTGATGCTGTGCCACGCATCCTGGTGATCGACAGCTACGACAGCTTCGTCTACAACCTCGTCCAGTACCTGGGTGAGCTGGGTGCTGACCCGATCGTCGTGCGCAATGACGAGATCACCGTCGCCGAGGCGGTCGCGCTCGAACCCGATGGCGTCTTGCTCTCACCCGGCCCTGGCCGTCCCGAGACCAGCGGCATCATCTGCGATGCGATCGGCGCGTTTGCCGATGCGTCGACACCGGTGTTCGGCGTGTGTTTGGGGCATCAGGCGATCGGCCACGTGTACGGAGCCGATGTCGTCGGCGCTCCCGAGTTGATGCACGGCAAGACCTCGCCGATCGAGCATGAAGGCGACGGTGTGTTCGCCGGATTGCTGTCGCCGCTCACGGCAACCCGCTACCACTCACTGACCCTCGACCCGGCCACCATTCCTGACTCACTTGTGGTGACCGCACGGAGCGTCGACGGCGTGGTGATGGGGGTCCGTCACCGCGAACTCGAGGTCGAAGGAGTGCAGTTCCATCCGGAAAGCATCCTCACCGGCCAAGGCCACGACCTGGTGCGGAACTTCCTCACACGCTGCTGATTCGCACCGAGCTGTCTCACCAGACCATGAAGGTTCGCCAACTTGTCTTGTCCTCTGCCGTTTGTGGCCTATGCTCTTCGACCGATGGCACCTCCGAAACGAAAGACGGGTGGCGGCCGCGTCACAGCGAAGGGCACTCGGCCTGGTGACCGCCCCGCATCCGGTCACCCGACCACCGATCACCACGAGGTCACCGCGTCCTCGCGCTACACACCGAAGCAGGAACGGCGGCAACTCATTCCGCCGAACTGGATTCCGGTGATCATGCTCGTGCTCCTGATCGGCGGCGGCCTGATGATCATGGCTCGCTACTTGATCTTCACGGACAGCAACTGGCCCACGTTGGTCGGCCTCGTCGCCATCCTGGGCGGCCTGTACACCGCGACGAAGTGGCAATAGCGCCACCACCTCACTGAGTCGGCCTGCACGCCCGATTCTCACCCTGTGGGAAACCTGGGGCGACGCGTCGTTCGCAGACCGAGTTATCCACAGAACTGTGGACAAGCACTCGCATGTCACCCCGGATGACGGCATCACTGCGGAACGAATCCGTCAGTCGTAGAGCGGCGCAACCTCGGTCATGTCTTCGAGACAGTGCCGTGGCGGAGGGGGATCATCGTCAGGCGCCATGGTCATTTTCATCTCGACACCACAGACGTCGCATCGGTACTTCCGACTGATCTTGCGAAGCTCGCCGGTCGGTGGCGGCTCGGGCGGCAACATCGTCATGCTGCGCAGCATCGCCATGCCACTTTTCCACAGGACATAGCCGAAGAAGATCCCGAATCCCACCCAGATGATCGTCGATGCGGCCGGCACCGGGCCAGCGTACCGGCCCCGCCACCGCCCCTTCACCGCACGCCCGCTGGCGGTAATGTTGCGCTGAGGCGACCAACTGGGCACGATGGCCCGGGTGAAGTGGCCCACCTGGCAGCAAGCAGCAATCGCTGCCGTGGTCAGCGGGATCGTTGCCATGGTGCTCGTTCGTCGACGTCGCCCCACCGGCCGCACCACGGCGGCCTTCGGTGAAGCCCTCGCGACAGAGTTCGCGTTGATCTCGGCGCTGTACTCGATCTGGCGAATCGCTCGGAAGCTCCCGCTCGCCCAGGACGCCGGTGCGATCGAGCGGGCACGAACCATCGTCGACATCCAAGAGGCGATGTTCCTGCCATCGGAACTCGGTCTCCAGGAGTTCATTCTCGACAACGACTGGCTTGGATGGCCAACCACGCTCTACTACGCCACGCTCCACGTGCCGACGCTCATCGCCTTCCTCGTCTGGCTGTTCATCTGGCATCGCGACCAATACCCGCACTGGCGCAACGGATTGGTATTCCTCACCGGCACCTGCCTCGTCATCCGGTTCTGGCGCGTCGCTCCCCCGCGTTTCCTGACCGATCTCGGATACGAAGATCTGTCCGAGATCTTCGGACCGTCGATCTACGGCCCCGTCGGCAGCGGCGTGTCCGACCAGTTCGCTGCCATGCCGTCGATCCACGTCGGCTGGGCCGCAGTGGTCTCGTTCGGCATCGTGGCGGCGAGCACCAGCAGGTGGCGTTGGCTCGCACTGCTCCACGTGATCATCACCATCATCGTCGTGTCGGCCACCGGCAATCACTGGTGGCTCGATGGCGTTGTCGCAATCGCACTGCTCGGCGTCGGCCTCGCACTCGACACAGCGATCCGACGCCGTACTACCTCCACCCCAGTGAAGCCGCCCACGGACGGTGTCGATCAGGTGTCGTCAGCGGCAGGCATGTCGTCGAAATCCTGACCGGCAACAACGAGCTGATTGAGAATGCGTTGCATATCAGCGATGTCCTCCGCATCGAGATGGATCGCGAATAGCGCCTGCAGCGCCCGGCGGTACGTGACCGACATCTCGCGCCAGAGTCGGCGACCTGTCTTGGTCAACTCGACATCGACCGCTCGGTGATCGTCTGCATCGACGTACTTGTGGCGGGCCACCCAGCCTTCCTCTTGGAGCCGGTCGAGGCGCCGACTCACACTTGACGGCGGGAGCCGAAGGTCGGCAGCAACGTCAAGTGGGCGAGCCCGGCCGCCCAACCGTTGCAGCGACGCCAACACGTCGAACCAGCCGAGCGAGATGTCCCACTCAGCCCGAAGTTCGTCGTCGATGTTCCGCTCGATCTCACCTGACAGCGCCTGCATGCCACGCCACACGCCGACCCGAACGTTGTCGAGACGAGCCATGGCGTGCGGTCGTGGTCTCCGTCGACGCGCTGATCAGCTCGTGGCGCGGATCGCCGCGGCGAACGCCGAGACCGCTTCGGAGATCTCGTCGGAAGTGACGATCAGCGGCGGCATCCACCGGATGGTCCGCTTGCGCGTGCCGGCGGTCATCAGGATGACGTTGTTCTCGGAAAGGCAGTGCTTGACGACCGCTGATGCACGCTCGGCCGAGTCGAATTCGACGGCGACCATCAACCCGCGTCCACGGACGTGGAGGAGCGCGTCGTCGAGCTGCTGCAGGTCGCGCAATGCGTCGATCAACTGCGTGCCTCGCGCAATGACGTTGTCGAGGAAGCCGGGCTCGGTGAGCACCTCCATGGTGGCCAACGCTGCAGCACAACCGATCGGTGTGCCATTCGACGAGCCGCCGTGGCTCCCGGTGCGCCACTTGTCGTCGTGTACGCGGCGCGTGCCGAGTGCAGCAAACGGGAAGCCGGACGCAATGCCCTTCGCCATGCACAGGATGTCTGGCTCGATGTCATGCGCCTCGATGGCGAACATCTTGCCGGTGCGTCCGAACCCACTCTGTGTCTCGTCGGCGACGAAGAGGATGCCGTTCTCACGACAGCGTTCATCGAGCCCTTCGATGAACGCTGTCGGTGTCGGGATGTAGCCGCGCTCCCCGATGACCGGCTCGATGATGATCGCCGCGACCTCGTTCGCCGGAATCTGCGTTGCGAAGAGCCGGTCGAGCCCGCGCAGGGCGCGCGTGATCTCTTCCTCCTGATCGGATGCGTGAGGATCGGGAAAGGGGGCAACGTGGACACCGCCGGGAAACGGTCCGTATCCGTCGCGGTCGATCGCCCTCGATGTCGACATCGCCAACGTCAGCAGCGTCCGACCATGGAAGGCCCCGTCGAAGGTGATGATGTCGTGCCGTCCGGTCGCGTGCTTGGCCAGCTTCACCGCAGCTTCGAGGATCTCGTCGCTCGAGTTACTGAAGAAGAACGTGTCGATCGACTCGGGAGTCAGCTCGGCAAGTCGCGTGGCGACCGGCTCGAGCAGGTCGTGCTGGTAGACGTTGACCTGCGCGTGCACGAAGCGATGCGCCTGATCCGAAATCGCCTGCACCACCTTGGGGTGGCAGTGCCCGGTCGAGGCCGCTGCGATGCCCGCGGTGAAGTCGAGGTACGAGTGATCGTTCGCGTCATAGACGCGACAACCCTGGCCGCGAACGACCTGCAAGTCAGTCACCTTCGACCAGACGTTGGAGAGATGCGAACCCGGGCCTGACGGCTGCGACGAGGTCATTCCAGGAGCCTACGGTGCTGACTGGTCGCGCCACGATGACCCACGGCCGCCGTCCGTGGCGCGGCCGTTGGCTGAGGTGCTACCCCACCGTGGTGGGTTACCGTCGCGGCATGACCGACACCTCGACCAAAGCGGCAGCACCCGCAGGATGGACCTTCACCGATGGCGGCGCCATGGACTGGCAACCGATCGCTGAAGGCGCGGGCATGAAGGTGCTCGGCATCGCCGACGGCAAGATGATCGCCACGTTCAAGTTCGACGCCGGTTACGTCGGTGGCGTCCACCACCACGAAGAGCCCGAGTTCTCCTACATCCTCGAGGGATCGATGGTGTCCCAGGGCGTGCAGATGGAAGTCGGCCACGCATACGCCGCCCAGATCGGCACCACCCACGACGACTTCCGCACTGAAAACGGCTGCACCCTCGTCAGCGTCTTCAAGATTCCGGGCTGATTTCGAACGCGGCTGACATGACCTCTGTGTAGGTGCTGGCGATGTGGAAGGTCATTTCCGCTTTGACGTTGTCGGGGATGTCGTCGAGGTCTCTTTCGTTGCGCTTGGGGAGGACCACTTCGGTCAGGCCCATGCGATGGGCGGCAAGCACCTTCTGCTTCAGCCCACCGATGGGGAGCACCTGCCCCTGCAGGTTGATCTCGCCGGTCATGCCGACGGTGGGCTTCACGGCACGTCCGGACAGCAACGACACCAGGGCAGTCGTCATCGTGATGCCCGCGGACGGGCCATCCTTCGGAATCGCGCCGGCCGGCACGTGTACGTGGAATCGTTGACGCATCGACTCGGCCTCGAGGCCGAGCTCATCGGCGTGTGACCGCACGTAGTTCAGCGCGATCTGGGCCGACTCCTTCATCACGTCACCGAGCTGGCCGGTCAGGGTCAGGCCGGGTTCGGAGTCTGGTCCGGTCGGGAACGCGGTGGTCTCGACAAACAACACATCGCCGCCAGCACCGGTGACAGCGAGTCCCGTGGCCACACCGGGTGTGTCGGTCCGAGCGGTCACTTCGTCATCGACCTTGCGCCGACCGATCCAGTCAGTCAGCTCGTCCGAGCCAATCGTGATCGGTGTGTCCGCGCCGGTTGCGACCTTCGCCGTCACCTTGCGGACCAGACGACCGAGCTCACGTTCGAGTGAACGCAC
>CAXMZV010000308.1:0-5516 GCA_964199985.1 Candidatus Ilumatobacter isfjordensis
AGCGCCGGGAACCACAGGCTCCCGGCGCTGGAGTGGCGTCAGCCGTTCTGGCCGCCGTTGCCGTTGCGGCCCATCTCGCCGAGGCGATTCTGAGCCTGGCCGCCGGTCTCGTCGTGAGTCCGAACCTGGTTGGTCTCACGGGCCTGGGGTCCGGTGCAGTCGCCGGTGAAGTCACCTTCGTGCAGCTGCAACTGGCGCTGTGCCCGCTCCTGGCCGTGCGCTGCGGCGGGATCCTGCTCGTTCAAGCGATCGCGATCCTGGGTGCGCACGTGATCCTCACAGGTGGCCACCGGGCCGGTCGGCACGGGGTCGTCGTCCTGGGCGAGGGCAAGCCCCGCTGGCACTGCGAGCATTCCTGCCGCAGTGAGGGTCAGCAACATTTTCTTCATCATGGCTACTCCCTTCCTTTCGTTTATCCGGTTCTGGCTTTCGGCTTTGTGGCCTCGGACCTCGCCGGTTGGTCTCTCTGTTCACCATCCATTCAGACACCGAGATGTCGGGCCCCGATGGGGGCCCGGTGAAGATCCGATGAAGCAGCCTCATCATCAAGGTGGGGGTCCGCTTCCTGTTGGACCGAGCCTCGCGTTCAGGCCTGGGTCCGCTTCAGGCGGGTCCGCGCCACGGGATCGGAGAGCAGCGGTCTCGGAACTATCGAGCACGTGGAACTGCACCAGGTCGCCGTGTGCGAACGAGCGGTAGATGTCGTCGTCGATTCCGTCAGGTGGATCGAGGCGAACCGGGATATGCCCGTACCAGACCTGGTAGCCGGCGGCCTGACGCGAGCCGCTCCGGGCAGAGCGAGCAACTGGTCAGGCGGGAACGTCGCCGAATGTGATGCCGAGATCGCGGGCCGTCCGCATCGTGTCGCAGTTGAGTGGCACGTGGCGCGGACCTGTGGCGACGTCCTGCAGGGGCACGTACTCCATTGACGGTTCGTTGAGTGCGATCATCACGCCGTTCTCACCCTCGTCGAGCGCCCGTACCGCCGCAGCGCCGAAGCGTTGGCCGAGAATCCGATCGAACGCGCTCGGCGAACCGCCTCGGAGGAGATGACCGAGCACGACAAGGCGTGACTCCTTGCCGGTCAACTCCTCGAGTTCGGTGGTGACCTTGGCCCCGACACCACCGAGCCGTTCGGCCTGACCGATCGATTTTCCGATCACCGACACCTGGCCGTCTGCTGGCACGGCGCCCTCGGCAACCACCACGATGGAGAACCTCGAACCGCGTGCTTCGCGCTCGCTGATTGTTGCGGCGACTGCTTCGAGGTCGTAGGGGATCTCGGGAATCAGGATGGCATGGGCGCCGCATGAGACCCCGGCGTGCAGTGCGATCCACCCGGCGTAGCGGCCCATGACCTCGACGACGATGACACGTCCATGTGACGTGGCGGTCGAGAACAGCCGGTCGATGCACTCCGATGCGAAGCTCACCGCAGTGTCGAAACCGAAGGTCGACGCAGTGCGCTCCAAGTCGTTGTCGATCGTCTTGGGGACGCCGATGACACGCAGTCCGGCTTGGTGCAGGTGGTGGCCGATCGCCAGTGTGCCGTCACCGCCAATGGTGATCAGCGCGTCGATGTCGTGCGCCGCGAATTGCGCGACCAGCTCTTCGGAGCGGTCGACCTCGGTCCATGACCCGTCCGGCTGTTGCACCGGAAACGCGATGGGGTTGCCCCGGTTTGTCGTGCCGATGATCGTGCCACCGGTGTGCACGATGCCGCGCACGGTCTCCCGGTTGAGATCGAACAGTCCGTATCCGCCGTACTCACCGGGGTGCAAAAGGCCGTTGAAGCCGTCGCGGATGCCAACGACGTCCCACCCACGGTTTGTCGCGGCCAGTGTTGCTGCGCGGATGACAGCGTTGAGACCGGGTGCATCGCCGCCCCCGGTGGACAACGCGATGCGTCGAATTGGTTGCGTCACCCCAGCAACGGTATCGACTCGATCACGACTCGATCACAACTCGATCAGGGTTCGATGGCCTGGCCGCAAGAGCGACGCGATCGATAGGTTCGGACTCATGCCGTCGACACCATCTCCCGTGCGTGAAGGAGTCGACGCCCCGTGGTGGAGAGATCGTGTGCGACTCGGCCTCGGTGCAGCAGTGCTGTGGTTCGTCGTCGTGCTCGCGATCGGCGATGCTGGCGACCTCTCGACACCCGCGAGTCGCATGCTGGCGATCTTCGGCGCCGCCGTCGCGTTGTGGGTGTCCGAGGCCATCCCGCTGTCGGCCACGTCGATCCTCATCATTCTCGCTGAGATCCTCATGATCTCCGACGAGGCGCTCTTCGCTCTACCTGACGGCTTCGATCCCCCGACGTACGAGAACATTTTCGCGACGTTGGCAAGTCCGATCCTGATGCTGTTCCTCGGTGGATTCGTGCTTGCCGACGCTGCGGCCAAGTACGGGCTCGATCGCAACCTTGCCGGCGTCATGCTTCGGCCCTTCGGCACCCGACCGGCTGCGCTACTCGGCGGCCTGATGGTGATCACCGCGCTGCTGTCGATGTTCGTGTCCAACACGGCGACCACCGCAGCGATGATGGCCGTCGTCCTGCCGGTGGCAGCCAGCCTCGAGCCCGGCGACCGGTTTCGCGTCGCGCTCATCCTCGCGGTTCCTGTCGCCGCGAACATCGGTGGGCTCGGTACACCCGTCGGCTCGCCGCCCAATGCCATCGCCTTGGGCCGACTCGACGACCAGGGCATTCAAGTCGACTTCATCACGTGGATGGCGTTCGCCGTCCCTGTGGCGGTGCTGCTGCTCGTCGTTGCCTGGCGACTGCTCGTTCACCGCTATCCGTCTTCCATCTCCTCGGTCAGCATCCGCCTCGGCGGCCGCTTCGATCGCAGCCAATCGGCGATGATCCTCTACGTGGTATTCGGACTGACCGTTGTCGGGTGGATGACTGAACCCATCCATGGCATTCGTTCATCGATCATTGGGTTCGCCCCGGTGGTCGTGCTCCTCGCATCGAAGGTGTTCACCGTCGACGACCTGCGCGGCCTCAACTGGCACATCCTGTGGTTGGTCGGTGGCGGCATCGCCCTCGGCAACGGCGTGTCGAGCAGCGGGCTCGACATCTGGCTGGTCGATCGGTTCGACTGGGGTTCGATGTCAACCCTGTTGCTGATGTTCGCAATGGCTGGCCTGGCGCTGTTCTTGAGCACCATCATCTCGAACTCCGCCACGGCCAACCTGTTCGCACCGATCGCGATCAGTCTGGCGCTCTCCGATGCGGTCGACCTCGACCCGCTGCTCGCTGGTCTGCTCATCGCCATGGCGTGTTCGCTCGCGATGGCGCTGCCGGTGAGCACGCCGCCCAATGCCGTCGCTTATGCGTCCGGGGCCATCGAATCGAAGGACATGGCGACGGTCGGCCTCATCGTTGGCGGGCTGGGACTCGTGCTGGTCGTCTTCGTGATGCCGCCGATCTGGGAGGCGGTGGGACTGTTGTGAATCTCGACTTCGTGATCCTGGTCGTCGACGACAACCGCGAGGAGGGCGACGCGCTCGCAGGCGACCTCCGCGGCCTGCTCGGCGAGGCAGCGACGGTCGACGTGGTCACCGACGCCGACAGCGCTCGACAACGTGCGGTGCAGATCGACGAACGAGGCGGTGTCGTGCCTGTTGCCTTCGTCGACGTCGATCTCGGCGAGGCGCCGAGCACGACGGTCGTGCAGCTTCACGCCGCCAGCGGGCTCGAACGCACCCGCAACGTCGTCGTCACGTCCAAGGCCTCGCTGCACGGTGCCGACCAGGCATTGCAGCGCGGCGCGATCCACGGCATGATCACCCGCCCGTGGACCCAGCAAGGGCTCCGTGCCCAGCTTGTGGCCAACCTCGCCGCGTTCCTCGTCGAACACACTCCTGACCAGCTCGACCGATTCGGTGATCTGCTCGACCAGCAGGCCCGCCGAGAAGCACGCGCCCGGGTCGATCAGCAGCGGTCTGTCACCCGACGTCGTCCGTCGGCCACTCCGCTCCTGCTCGACAGTTCGATCAGCGACGACGAGATCGAGCGCCGCATGGTCTCGCTCCTTGATCGAACGCTCGGCCATCCGCCGCGCATCCGAATTGCACCCGGCACCGTCCTCATCGAAGCAGGTGACGATGTCGGCGGCATCTACGTCGTGCTCGACGGCACGGTCCGGCTGAGCACCCGCACCGACACTGGCGAACAGATCCTCCACGAGCGTTCCACCGGTGCCATCATCGGGCTGCTTTCGCTGGCGAGCCATCGCCGCGCCATGCTGCAGTGTCGGGCGGTCACCGACGTGCGTGCGGTTCCCGTCACGCTCGACCAACTGGCCGAGGCACTCGATTCCGAACCAGAACTCGCCAGCCTGCTCACCCGCGTCCTGGTCGCGTCGCTTGCACGTCGGCTCCGCCGGTCGGACGAGCTGCAGATCGAGCTCGACGAGAGCCTGGCAGCACTCTCCGAAGCGCGCGCCCAGCTCGTGTCGTCGGCCCGGTTCGCCGCGCTCGGCGAGATGGCTGCAGGAATGGCGCACGAGTTGAACAACCCGACCGCCGCGTTGGTCCGGGCGACCGACCATCTCACCGACGACATCGGAGCGGTCGTCGGCGACGACGTTCGCGACCACCTTCGTCGTCACGTCGATGCGCCGCCGATGTCCACCGCTGACCAACGAGCGCTCCGGCGCAACGTCACTGATGCTCTTGGTGATCGTCAGCTCGCGGATCGAATCATCGGCCTCGGATACACGACTGTCGACCAGGCCCGGCGTGCAGCGACGATGAGCAACACCGAACTCGATCGACTCGAGGCAGCAGCCCGGCTGAGCGGCTCTCTGCGGACGGTCGAGAACGCGGCCGAGCGCGTGCAGGAACTGGTTGCCAGCTTGCGCTCCTATTCGCGGGGTGAGGACGGGCGTGGTCCGCTGATCAACGAAGTCGACGTCGCTGGCGGAATTGACGACGCGCTCAGGCTGCTCTCACATCGAATGAACAACGTCAGCCTCCGGCGCGAATACGCCGCAACACCCGGGGTCATCGCTCGGCCGGGGGAGTTGCAGCAGGTGTGGACCAATCTGCTCGCAAACGCACTCGACGCAATGGGCGACCAGGGTCATCTGACCGTCCTGGTCGGACCGTCCGACACCGACGGAGTATGCGTGCGGATCATCGACGACGGGCCGGGAATCGCCTCGGCGTTGCGCGAGAAGATCTTCGCACCGCGGTTCACGACGAAGAACGGGCGCGTGCAGTTCGGTCTCGGACTGGGATTGTCGATCAGCCGTCAGATCATCACCGATCATGGCGGGACGATCACCGTTGACAGCGTCCCCGGTCGAACCGAGTTCACCGTTGAACTGCCGCAAGGCGAACGAGCGACAGGAGATACTGATGAATGAACTGGTCATCATCGTGGTCGAAGACGAGTCCGATGTCCGTGCTGAGATCGTCCGCGATCTGGCTCCGCTCACAGATGGCATCCGCATCGATGAGGCAGACACCGTTGATGATGCGCGTCAGGCGATGTTCGAAGCAGC
>CAXMZV010000309.1:0-5512 GCA_964199985.1 Candidatus Ilumatobacter isfjordensis
CTTCACGTCGTTGTGGTCGACGCCTGCGAGGTTGACCGCCACTCGATTGCCCGCACCAATCTGTTCGACCGTGTTGCCGGCCGTCTGGATCGTGCGAATACGAGCCGAATGTCCACCCGGTTCGATTGACACAAGCTGGTCGTTCTGCAAGGTGCCGCCAACGAGGGTGCCCGTGCCGACGGTGCCACTGCCCTTGGCTGCGAACACGCGGTCGAGCCAGAGACGTGGACGCTTCCGATCGATGGCGGCGGTGCTGCGCTCGATCAGCGCATCGAGTTCGTGACGCATCGCGTCGAGACCTGTTCCCGACGTGGACGAGACCGACACCATCGGCGCCCCCTCGAGGAACGTTCCCTCGACATGGTCGGCCACTTCCATCTGTGCCAGTTCAAGCCACTCGTCGTCGACGAGGTCGACCTTCGTCAGCGCGATGATGCCGTGGCCGATGCCGAGCAGTTCGAGGATGCGGAGGTGCTCTTCGGACTGCGGCTTCCAACCTTCGGTTGCCGCAACGACGAAGACGCATGCCGACACGCCACCAACACCGGCCAGCATGTTGCGGAGGAACTTCACGTGGCCGGGCACGTCAATGAAGCTCAGCTCGGTGCCAGATGGCAGCGCCGTGTGGGCGAACCCAAGGTCGATCGTGAGTCCACGGCGCTTCTCTTCTTCGAACCGGTCCGGGTCGGTACCCGTGAGTGAAAGCACGAGCGATGACTTGCCGTGGTCGACGTGCCCCGCTGTCGCAATGACCGTCATGTCACTCGCCGCCTCGCAACGCCGCGACGATGGTGACGTCATCGGCAGGATCGACGGATCTCAAGTCGAGTGACGTGCGGTCGTCGCGTGAACGAGCGATGACGGGCGTGTCGTGTCGGCGCAACAGCCCGAGTAGGTCGCCATCGATGACAACTCCCACCGACGGCACGGTCACACCTGGTGCCGACCCGGCCCCAGGCAGCGCCTCCGTTCGTTCGACACGCGCCGACGGATGGACTGCGGCCACTGCTTCAACCACCGCTGCGGCACGTTGCTCGAGCGAGGCCAACGGTGTACCGACCATCTTCCAGAACGGGATCTCGGTCCCCGCCTGTCGGTCGAGATAGACCAGCGCGGTGCGCTGCAGCGCTGCAAGCACGAGCCCGCCTGGCCGCAGCGCCCGCGCCAACGGGTGCTGCAGACACCGTTCGACGAGGTCGGCGCGGCCGGCGATGATCCCAGCTTGCGGACCGCCGAGCAGCTTGTCGCCGCTGAAGGTGATGAGGTCGGCGCCGTCCGCGATGGCCTGCACCGCTGCCGGCTCGCCCGCCAACCACGCAGGCGGCGCGCCCTTCATCCAGGGCACGTTCGAATCGACCAGGCCACTGCCGATGTCGGCAACCACGGGCACGTCGAGCGTGGCGAGATCAGCGATCGACGTCTCTTCCACAAACCCCTCGACGCGATAGTTGCTCGGGTGCACCTTCAACACCATCGCCGCATTGACGTCGGCCCGGGCAATCGCTGTCTCGTAGTCCCGCAGCCGGGTTCGGTTCGTGGTCCCGACGTCGACCAGTCGAGCGCCTGACTGCTCCATCACTTCGGGAACACGGAACGACCCGCCGATCTCAACACTCTCGCCTCGGCTGACTGGCACGTCCTTCCCTGCCGCGAGGGCCGCGACAACGAGCAGTACAGCGGCGGCGTTGTTGTTCACGACCATCGCTGCCTCGGCCCCACAGAGTCGTGCAAACAACTGACCGACCGCAGCCTGACGCGAGCCGCGCTGACCGGTTCGCAGGTCGAACTCGACCGTTTGAGCTGCTGCATCCTGGTGGTGCGCCAACGGGGCGCGGCCGAGGTTCGTGTGCAGCAGCACGCCAGTTGCGTTGACGACCGGGGTCAGGAGCGTGCGACGAAACTCGTCGGCACGGCGCGATGCGGAGTCCGGATCTCCGGCTTCGATGGCGGCGCGAGCCAGGTCCACGCAGATCGGATGTGGCAATCCGCTGGGCTTCAGCGAGCGAGCGAGCTTGTCCACCGACGGTGGACGGGAAGGCGCATTCATGTGCCGCCTCCCGGGAAGAACAGTCGGGTTGCCACGTTTCGCAGCCTAGGAGGCACTGCGAAACTCTCCCTGCTCGGGGAACGTGGTCGTTCTAACGTTGAGCCATGGACGTGCTGCAACTCGACCCCAGCAACGCGACGCACGTCAAACAGTTCAGCAAGATCCGACTCCGCGCGCTGCAGACCGACCCGGCGGCGTTTGGCTCCGGCTACGCGCGGGAACTGGCTTTCAACGACGACGCATGGCGAGGACGGCTTGCGAGCTACGCCGGACATCCTGGCGCTGTCTTCGCTGTCGCTTCCACGGCGACTGGCGCAGCGAACAGCGACCCGGCTGCTGCACCCGTTGGAATCGTCGGCGTCGGGATGCCCGAGCGCAGGGACGCAGTGATCTGGGGCATGTGGGTCGCTCCCGAGGGTCGACGTCAAGGTGTTGCAGCACAACTGCTCGACTGCGCTGAAGCATGGGCAGTTCAGTCAGGAGCACACACGGCGACGCTGTGGGTGCATCGCTCGAACGATGGAGCCCAAGCTCTGTACGAAGGCCGTGGCTACGAACTCGTTGGGCCAGGCGATCTCCCCGCAGATGTCCCTGATTCCTGCAGCGACGAGATCTGCATGCGGGCACGACTCGGCTCGATCTGAGCCACCATCACGTCACGATCCCGTTCGACGCCAGTGTTCCTCGACCGCCGCATTGATCGTCGGAAACACTCGATCGTCGCCGAGCGTCTCCATCAGCCCAGACCGTGCAAGGAGGTCGAGCACTTTCCGATTCCCGCGTGCCAGGCTCACGACGATCCCGTCCGCCTGAAGCTCCTCAACCAGTTCGGTGAGATGATCGACGGCAGTCGTGTCGATCGATCCGATGCCCTCGAGGTCGAGCACGACGCTGATCTCGGGCCCCGGATTCGTTTCGAGTGCGGCAGCCACCCGCTCGCGGTAGTACTCGCCATTGCCGAAGAAGAGCGGCGCGTCAAAGCGATACACGAGCAGACCCGGCATCGGGCGCGCGCGGTCGTCGTCGACGTCGATCCAGCCGTCAAGGCCAGCGCCAGCACCCAGGATTGCGTCGTGCGGCCGGGCCACGCGCCCGAGCGTGAGCAGCATGGAGAGTCCCACCGCCACGAGCACACCGGTGAGGATGTCGACGCCGATCACCGCCAGGCACGTGATGGCGGCGAGTGCGGTCTCGCTCCGACTCAGGGCCGCGATACGACGGAATCCGTCAATGTCGATGACGGCGATCGCCGCCGCGACGATGACGGCTGCGAGGCCCGCTCGTGGGATCTCGGCAAGTAGGGATCGACCCACGAGGAGGAACACGATCACTGCGGTGAAGGTGACGACGCTCGACAGCTGCGTCTTGCTGCCGATCGTCGCGGGGACGAATGAACGGGACGCGCTCGACGACATCGGGAAGCCGCCAGCAACAGATCCGGCTGCGTTCATCGCACCGAGCGCGAGCAGCTCCCGGTCCGCGTCGACGTCGTAACCCTGCTTGGACGAGATGGACCGGGCCGTGAGGATGTTGTCGGTGTAGCCAATCAGTGCCACGCCCGCGGCGGCCGGGAACAGCGACGTCACGTCCCCCCACCCAACGTCAGGAACCCCGAACGTGGGCAATGCGGCCTCGATTTCACCGACGACGCCGACATCAAGGTCGAAGAGCGCCACCGCCACCATCGAGCCGGCGAGACCGATCAGCGCTCCGGGCCAGGTGGGTCGCACGCGACGCAACCCGAGGATCACGGTGAGCGTTGCGGCCGCGATGGCCAGCGTGGTCCCATCGATCTGATCAAGCCGCGTGACGAACTGACCGACGCGCTCGATCGGGTTGTCGGCATCGACCGACACGCCCGTAAACGGACGCAACTGGCTCGTCAGCAGTGTCAGCCCGACGCCGGTGATGTACCCGACCAACACCGGCTTCGACAGCAGGTCGGCGACGAAGCCGAGGCGCAACACTCCTGCCAGCAGCGCAATCACCCCGACCAGGCCGGCAATGGTCGCCATCAGCGCCGCATACCGCGTCGGGTCGCCGCCGGCGAGTTGGACGGCCGCAGCTGCGGCAAGAATCGCCGTTCCGGGTTCGGGTCCAGCGCCCAGGTGTCGGCTCGTGCCGATCAGGGCATAGATCGGCAACGCAACCAGCGCCGCCCTGAACCCGGCCGACGGTGGCAGACCACCGAGTTCGGCGTAGGCCATCGCCTGAGGCACCAACATCGCGGCGACCGTGAGGCCAGCAAGCACATCGGGTCGCAACCAGCTCCGCTGGTAGTCGCCTCGTCGGACGAGTTCGGGAAGCGAGCGGCCAGCCACGCCGACGAGTCTGGCATCGCCGAGTCCTCCCCGAGCAGTGCAGTCGGCCCCGCCGGACGGGGTGTTCTACGCTGCACGGCCGTGAGCACGCTCCCTGTCCCGATCGTTCAACTCGATGCCGACCTGCCCGTGCCGGCCTATGCCCATGAGGGCGACGCTGGCCTCGACCTCTACGCGGCCGGGGCCGCAACGCTGCGTGCAGGTGGTGGCCGCGCCCTGGTCCCGACCGGCATCTCGATCGCGATCCCGATGGGATACGGGGGCTTCGTGCTGCCGCGTAGCGGCATGGCGCTCAAGCACGGCATCAGCGTCGTCAACGGCCCCGGCCTCATCGACGCCGCCTACCGCGGCGAGATCAAGGTCATCCTGATCAACACGGACCCCGACGCCGACTACGAGATCGCTCGCGGAGATCGTGTTGCGCAGCTCGTCATCCAGAAGGTCGAACAGGTCGAGTGGCGGATCGGCGACACGCTGGACGGCGACGATCGGGGCGGCGGCTTCGGCCACTCGGGCGCCTGAGGCTGCCACCTCCGACGTCGGTCAACCCCAGGCGAAAACGGGTTGTTCGAAGTCGGCGACTCGACACTCGTTGCCGGTCCGACCTTCGAGCCCCACCCACCGGAACTGCACGAGCACGGCACCCGTCGGAGCATGAATCAAGTCGCCGCTGAGCGGCACTTGCACAACCGGCCGATCGCTTTCAGGGATCGACACGAAGCGAGGCGAATCGTCTCGGGACAACTCGTGCAAACCGATGCGGTACGCAGCAAGCACCTCGTCAGGGCTCGGGTCGAGCGCAAGGTCGGTTCCACCCCAGACCACGACCGGGGTCATGATGTAGCCAGATCGTGTGGCGTAGTCATCGAGGACGCCGAGGACGGCTCCTGCACTGACTTCGACCCCCACCTCTTCATGGGTCTCGCGCAGAGCTGCATCGATCACGGTCTCGCCCGCATCGAGCCGACCACCCGGCAGCGCCCACTGCGCTGAGTGGGTGCTCAACCGTGCCGCCCGCCGACAGAGGACAAATGCCGCTCCTCCCGCCACGCCGTTCATGTGCCCGTCGATTTCCACGTCAAGGCCTTTCACCCCCGTTGGAATGTTCGCCATGCCATCAGCCTCTGCGGGGAGCGGGTCCACT
>CAXMZV010000310.1:0-5507 GCA_964199985.1 Candidatus Ilumatobacter isfjordensis
CTCAGAACGCTGCGGGCCCCTCGCCGGCGCGCAATGCTGGAAGGACCGAAGCGTGGAGATCTTCTTTCAGCACGCCGAGGATCGCGTGCGCTGTGGGTGCCAGTGACTGTGCGAGTTCGATCGCCTGTGGCAGCAATGCCTCCTCGTCATGCAGAGCGTCAGCGATGCCGGCGTCCAAGGCCGCGGGGCCGTCGAAGCGGTGCCCAGTGAGGATGGCACGACGAGCTGTTGGCAGCGTCAGTCGCCCGGACAGGATTGCCTGCATGCCGGGTGTGAGCCGCATGCGGAGCAGCACCTCGTTCACGCTCCAGTAGCCGCGGTCTGCGCGCATCAGCACGTGGTCGTGAGCGAGCGAGAACATGGCACCGCCGGCGAATGCATGGCCGTTGACCGCAGCCACGGTCGGGATCGGCAGCGACATCACGCGGGCCCACATCCGAGACATGTCGCCGATGAAAGCCATCGGGTCGTCGACCATCAGATCGTCGCGGCCGCCGAGCATCCAATCGAGATCGATGCCGTTCGAGAAGAACTTGCCGGTTCCGGTGGTCACCAACGCGCACGGCGATTCGCCGCCGGCTTGTGTTGACATGACCTCATCGAGTGCCGTTTCAATCTCTCCGATCGAGGTCGGGTTGAAGCGGTTCTCACCGTTGTCCATGCGCAGGACGAAGACGTCGTCGTGTCGTGTCAGTTCCATCGGCGCGACGCTAGTGGTGACATGAGCGACCGGCCTGGCCGACTCAGGTCGGTGCGGGTTGTGCGCCGCGCACCAAACGCCCAGGCAGCGCGCTGGTTGCCTCGCCGTTGTTGTAGGTCTCGACGCCAGCGACGATCGTGTGGGTCCACCCATCGGCACGCTGCAGCAGCCGCTTGCCGCCTGCTGGCAGGTCGGGGACGATCTCGGGCTTGTGGAGGCGCAGTCCGTCGTAGTCGACGACGTTGATGTCGGCGCGGTATCCGGGAGCGAGCACACCACGGTCGAACAAACCAACCGTCTGTGCGGTGTCGCGACAGTGCTGCTGGACGAGGTACGGGAGCGGGACGGTGCCTCGTTTGCGGTCGCGACCCCAGTAGGCGAGCAGCGTGGTTGGGAAGCTGCCGTCGCAGATCGTGCCGACGTGGGCGCCACCGTCGCCGAGCCCGGGGACGGTGTGCGGGTGTTGCAGCATCTCGTGGACTCCGTCGAGGTTGCCGTCCACGTAGTTGAGGAAGGGCAGGTACAGCAGACCCTTGCCGTCGAAGCGGCCGCCGTTGTTGACCATCACGTCGAGGGCGTATACCTCGGGTGTGACACCGGCGCGTGCAGCGTGCGCAGCCAACGAGTCATCGAGCGATGGTTCGTAGTCGGGGTCGTCGGTCATCTCGAACAGCAGGTCGAACCGCGCGATCAGGTTGCCGCCGAGCTTGGCCCGGGCTCGCTCGCCTGCCTCAGCGAGCAGTCGGTCGCGGAACTCGGGTTCGCGCAAGAGCGCCACTTTGTTGGCGTGCGGCAAGTTGGCGATCTCGCCGTACACGGGGTTGGTCAGGAACGGGTTGAGGGTGCACTCGAGACCGAGGATGAGGCCGACAGCTCGCGCTGCAACCTGCCCGGTCATCTTGAGGCCGTCGGCGTTGGCTGCAGTGATGTGGTCGAGCCAGCCGCGGAACGCATCGGGAAGTTGCGGGTTCCGCGCCACCGAGATCGACATCGGCCGCCCGGACCGTTCGACCATGGCGCGCAGCGTGGCGAACTCGGCGTCGACGTCGAGGAAGTCGGACACGACCTGCAGCACGCCGGTTCCCGCTGCGCCAACACCTTCGGCGATGCCGATGAGCTCGTCGGGCGCCGCGGTGAGCGTCGGCGTGTATGCGCCAGTCGAGGTCTTGTGGTTGCGAGTTCGGCTGGTGCTGAAGCCGAGCGCGCCCGCCTCGATGCCCTGTCGCGCGAGTTCGGCCATCGCCGCGATGTCGGCGGGCGTGGCGTCTTCGTGGTTGGCGCCGCGCTCGCCCATCACGTGCAGACGCAACGCTCCGTGCGGAACCTGTGCCGCAATGTCGATGTCGTGCGGCCGGGCCTCGACAGCGTCGAGGAACTCGCCGAATGAGTTCCACGCCCAACTCAGTCCTTCGTGCAGGGCCGCGCCCGGAATGTCTTCGACGCCTTCCATCAACTCGATGAGCTTGTCGCGTGCATCGTCATGCACTGGGGCGAACCCGACGCCGCAGTTGCCCATCACCGCGGTGGTGACGCCGTGCCACGATGACGGTTGCAGCCGCGAATCCCAGGTGGCCTGGCCGTCGTAGTGCGCATGAATGTCGACGATGCCGGGGATGACGAGCGCGCCGCCTGCTTCGATTGTGCGCGTGGCGGAACCTGACACTTCACCGACCTCGACGATGAGGCCGTCGCGCACGGCGATGTCAGCGTCGCGCGCCTCGCTGCCCGTGCCGTCGATGACGGAACCACCTTGCACGATGAGGTCGAAATCAGCCATTCTCCAGTCTCGCGAGCCTGTGGTGCACAAGCGGAGTCGGACTGGTCGCGATGCCCTCAGCGTTGACACCGGCTGGCCTACGGTGGCCGCGTGATCGAGGTACGGAACATCACCAAGCGGTTCGGCAGTGTGGCAGCGGTGAACGACCTGAGCTTCGATGCGGTGCCAGGGCGGGTCACCGGCTTCCTCGGCCCGAATGGTTCGGGGAAGAGCACGACCATGCGGTGCATGCTCGGCCTCGACCACCCCAATGGGGGCACTGCCACGTTCACAGGTCGGGCCTACCGATCAATCCGCAACCCCCTGTTCGAAGTCGGCTCGCTCCTCGATGCGGGTTACGTCCACCCGGGCCGGAGCGGCCGCAACCATCTCCGTTGGATGGCGATGTCGAATGGCATTGGGACCCCACGCGTCGACGAGGCGCTCGATCTGGTGGGGTTGACCGACGCTGCGAATCGTCGGGTGAAGGGGTACTCGCTGGGCATGAAGCAGCGGCTCGGTCTGGCGGGCGTCATGCTCGGTGACCCCAGCACGGTGATCCTCGATGAGCCGGCCAACGGCCTCGACCCCGAAGGCATCCGCTGGATTCGCGACATCCTCACCCACTTCGCCCGCGGCGGCAAGACCGTGCTGGTCAGCAGCCACTTGCTCGCCGAGATCGCTCTGATGGCCGACGATCTCGTCGTGATCGGCAAGGGTCAACTCATCGAACAGTGCTCGGTCGACGAGTTCGTCGACCGGCACTCGAACAAGTGGACGCGAGTCGGCGGCCCCGACCTCGAACGCTTGCTCTCTGCCGTCGGATCGTCGGCGACGTCGGTGACTCGGCTCGACGCCAACCGCGCCGACGTGCATGGCGTCACGGCCGCACAGGTCGGTGAACTCGCAGCACGCGACGGCATCATTCTCCACGAACTCTCGACGCAGCTCGACTCGCTCGAAGATGCCTTCCTTCGTGCTACTGCGGACATGCAGGAGTACGCCTCGACCACGCCACCGGCGGCCCCGGGCGCGCCGATGTCGCCGCCAGCAGCCCCTCCTCCTCCACCACCACCCCCACCACCGGCCCCGAATCAAGACGGTGCGTCATGATCAATCTGCTGCGATCTGAGTTCTTCAAACTGCGCACCGTGCGCCTCAACATCTGGCTGCCAATCGGCGCGGTTCTCGCGCTTGTTGTGATCACTGCGCTCGTCGGTTTGCTCTCGTCAGAGCCGGAACTCTTCACCAACGGTGACCTGATGGGATTGATCGGGGCGTTCTCGATCCTCGTGTCGATGATGATCGGCGTTGCCACCTCGCTCGGCATCACGTCCGAGTTCGGCCACAACACGATCAGGCCCACATTGGCGTCGACGCCGAATCGTTCGATGGTGTTCGTCGCCAAGGCCATCGTCTCGGTGCTCTTCGGCCTTGTGGTCGGCGCCGTTGCGGTCACCGCCTCGTACATCGTCGGCAGCGTGCTGCTCAATGGGCGCGATGGCGACGTTGCGCTGTCAGGCGATGACGGGTCACTTGCGTCGTTCTTTGGCGTGATCGTGCTCGCAGGACAGCTTGCACTGTTCGGCTACGGCCTCGGGCTGCTCTTGCGAAACGCACCCGCCGCAGTGTCGATCATCATTCTGTGGCCGCTCCTGATTGAAGGGATCCTGAGCGGCGTGTTGTCCGTGGCTGGCGTCGACGATCCGCAGAAGTTCCTGCCGTACACCTCGGCCTTCGCCCTCGTGATCCCCGACTCGAACGACGCTCCGGGAGGCCGGATCTTCGGCGGTCTGTTCTTCGGGCTCGTCGCGCTGGCCCTGGTCATCGCCGGCATCGTGATGAACAACCGCCGCGACGTTTGATCTGTGCTGCCGCCCGAGCCCGCTCACGCTCGGAGGGCGGAGTCCGCTGGGCGGCTCACGCGAACCGTTCGCAGAAGTCGTCGACGGCGCTCAGGACGTGATCGATGTCGGCGTCGGTGACCTCGATCGACAGGGCGATGAAGCCGCGCCGCGCAATGTAGATGCCTGCGGCGAGCAGGTGGAAGAAGAGCAGCTCCTTCCACCGGTCGTCGGTGTCGGCAAGATCAGTGGCGGAATGAACCGGGCCAGCGGTGCCGTGCACGGTCATCAGCGACTGCGTGCCGGTGGCGATCATCGGGAGGCCGTGCTTGGTGAATCTCTGGTTCAGGCTGACGCGAAGACGTTCGCCGCGAGCGTTCGTCGCGGCGAGTCGTTCGTCGGTCAGCACCTCGGTCAGCGCTGCAACGCCAGCTGCCATCGACGTGACGTTGTTGTTGAAGGTTCCCGCGTGACCCAATGCGCCGCCAGCAGTCGGGTCGAACGCCACCATCACATCGCGTCGACCCCCGAACGCGCCGAACGTGAGGCCGCCGGCGAGGTACTTCCCCAATGTGGTGAGGTCGGGCGTGATGCCGAGCACCTGCTGTGCCCCGCCGGGCGCGAGCCGTGAGGTCATCACCTCGTCGAAGATCAGGAGAGCACCGGACTCGGTACAGAGCGTGCGAAGGGCGGCGAGGAACCCTGGATCTCCGGGGATGCATCCACCCGAACCTTGCATCGGCTCGACCAGGACGGCAGCGATGTCGTCGCTGTGCTCCTCGAACGCCGAGTTGGCGGCATCCACATCGTTGTAGGGAAGGATGACCCAGTCGTGGGGCACGTTGACCGGGTTCGCCTGCGCCCCGAAGGTGAGCACACCGCCGTGGTAGCCGTTCTGGAACACGATGATCTTCGATCGACCGGTGTGGTGCGTCGCCAACGCCAGTGCCATCAGGTTGGCCTCCGTGCCTGAGTTGGTGAACCGCAACTGTTCGAGTCCCGGGAAGCGCTCGACGAGCAACTCGGCGAGCGCGACCTCGTCGGCGTGCACCGAGCCGAGCGACCAGCCGGACTCGAGTGCGGCCCGCGCCGCATCGAGAACGGGTTGTGGTGAGTGGCCGAGCAGCCCGGCGGTGTAGTTGCCGAGGAGATCGAGGTAGCGATGCCCGTCGACATCCCAGAGGTATTGCTCCTTGGCGCGTTCGAC
>CAXMZV010000311.1:0-5502 GCA_964199985.1 Candidatus Ilumatobacter isfjordensis
GCAAACAGCAAGGTGAGCACCAGGAACACCTGGACGAACGCCTCGAAGTACCAGTACTCCCAGCGACCGTCGCGCCGCCACGCTGAACCGAAGTAGTTGTTGACGAGGAATAGTGACCCGGCGCTGTACCCACCGACGAGCAGCATCTGGAGACCGATCCACAGCGACGCGGGCACGGCGACGCGGGAGACGGTGGCGAGCCCTTTTCGAACGGCGCCCGACGCGCCGGCACGATCGAGCTGGAACCGGGCGAAGTTGTAGCCGGCGACCGCAAACAGCGTGTGTGCACCGCCAGCCAGGCGGGCGATGCGCATGTGCGTGGCAACGATGATGCAGATGCCGACGGCACGAATGACGACGCTGGTGTCGATTCGGGTGGTGAATCGCCGACCGTGTTGTGGCGCGTACGCATCGAGTTCGGCAACGGTGCGCACGTGCCATCCGTCGGGAAGATCGCCGAGCACGCGTTCGAGGCAGATGGACGCCTCGACGTAGGACAGCGAGTCGCCGCCCAACGATGCGAAGGTGTCGTGCGGGCGCACGATGTCGACGCCGAGCACATTGCGGAACACCTGCGTCGGAGTCTCGGTGTCACGCTCGACGTCACGCGCGACGTCGCGATCTGTCTGGGTCCCGTCGACGAGCGCCAGGATGGCTGGAACATCGACCTTGCCGTTGGGGAGCCGCGGAAATTCTTCGACATCGATGACGTGCACCGTCGACGCGGGTACGGGCAGCCCGGCAAGTCGCTGCCGTACGGCGTCAGCATCGCCAGTGGCCACCACGACCAGTGAATCATCGGTGCCCGCTGCGGCAACATCGACGCCGACGCGTCTCAGGTCAGCTTCGAGCGCTTCGAGATCGATGCGGTGGCCGAGGATCTTCACGAATCGCGATCGCCGGCCGACGATTTCGAGCAGTCCGTTTGGCAACTGCCGACCGATGTCGCCGGTGTGGAGTTCATGGATGACGCGACCGCACGCCAGGTCGTCAACCGACGTGGCGTAGCCGAGCATCACGTTGGGACCGCGGTACACGATCTCTCCGACCGTGCCGGTCGTCGCCTCATCCCGCAGTTCGGACGAGATCTCACCGGACGGAATCGGTGCCAGGCGGAACGCACCTCCCGGAATCGACCGGCCGATCGAGCCAGGATGCTCCGCGACCAGTTGTGGTTCGAGGGTCGCCATGCGTGCCGTTGCTTCGGTCTGGCCGTACATGACGACGAAGTCCCAGCCATGACGACGGCCGAGTCGGCTCAGCCGCTCGACCTTCTCAGGCGCGAGTCGACCCCCTGCCTGGGTGACGCGGCGGAGCGACGGCGCCGCGAGCGCGTCGGTGGCCATCCGGTCGATGAGGTCGAAACTGTGCGGCACACCCGACACGGTCGAGACACCCCACCGATCCACGAGGTTCCAGAAGCAGGTGTCGATCACTGAGGTGTCGGTCACGACGACCGCGGCACCGACCGCAAGGTGCGAGGTGACGATCGAGAGCCCGTAGCAATAGTGGAGCGGCAACGAGGTGATGGCCACGTCATCGAAGCGCAGCCCGAGTGCGTCGGCGATCGCGACGGCGTTGGACTCGACGTTGCCCACCGAGAGCCGCACTGTCTTGGCCGAACCAGTTGACCCGGACGTGCTCATCAACACTGCCAGCTCGGGGTGGAGATCGCTGCCGGCAGCGGCGAACGGATCGGGATCGTCTGAGCTGCGGATCGACACGACATGTCCTGCAGTCAGGCAGGCGAGATACGTGACGATCGTGTCGATCGAATTGGTCGCTCGGAGTGTGACCAGCTGACGATCCGGACCGATCTCGCACACTCGACGCTCGATACGAGCGGCAAGGTCGGCGTACGTGACGACGGCGTCGCCATCAATCAGCGCTGTCCGAGCCCCTCGTCGACGCATCGCCTCGAGATCCGACAGACGCGCCAGTCGTTGACCCGACAGGACCTCCATCACAGCAACACTAACCGCGATTGTTTGGGTTGCCTAACACTGGAGCATGTCAGGTCAGCTCGATGGCTTCGGTGCGGTCGAGGGTGCCGAGATCGTTCGACTGGACTCGGGTCGGTGACAGCGTCCAGAGGTTGCCATCGATCACCATCGTGCGCTGCACGGCGGTCTGAAAGCCGTTCCAGTCCTGGTAGCAGATTTCGATGCGGTCGATACCGGTCGTATCGATCGTCAGCTCACCCTCCCAGTAGTAGGCCTCGAGCTCGTCGAGCGGGATCGGGTTGCAGAACAGGCCAATGGCGCCGCCCTGGTCGTTCGGACCACACGCCTGCACTTGCCCGCCGCTGTCAGCGACCCAGAAGAACTCGTTGTTCTCATTGGTACCGATGTCGTCGGCAGTCAGTACTCGGCAGTCGGTCTGGCCGACCTCGCCCGTTTCTTCGTCGCTGTGTTGGATGCGCCCTTGCTCGGTGATGGTGTTGTTCTCGATCTTGAGCACTACTGCGCCGGAGAATCGGTCGCTGTACGACTGCAGCGGCAAGACCGCTGTGTTCGTCGGCGCCCACCAGAGGAATGCACGGTGATCGAACTCGGCGTCGCTGAATCCATCGGGCAATGTCCACACGTCGACCTCGAGCGGGTTCGCCGGGTCACTCACATCGAACAGTGAGACCTTGGTGCCAGTCGTGCGCCCCTCGTCGGTGGCGTCCTGGCCGACACCGAGCACGAGCGTGTCGCTGATCGGGTGGAGGTACGACGAGAAGCCAGGAATCTTGAGCTCGCCCTGCACGCTCATGTTGCGAGGCTCGCTCAGGTCGAGCACGTAGAACGGGTCGATCTGGCGGAACGTGACGACGTAGGCGGTGTCATCGACGTAGCGGACCGAGAAGATCCGTTCACCCTTGCCGAGACCGCCGACCTTGCCGATCTCAACCAGTTGGTCGCCGTCGACTTCCATCGCCACGATCTGGCTCTCGGAACCATCGCCACTCCACGGTGCGCCCGTGGTGGTCGCCGCGTAGAACACGCCGTCGCGATCGTTCATCGAGAACTGATTGAGCAGATGACCGTCGACCGAGCCCGAAGCCTCGTAGCTAGCAGGACCGTCACCGGCGATCGAGAAGCGGTGCACCGCTGTCTGGTAGTTCTCATCGAGCCACTCGTTGGTCTGCTCGTTGATGATCGGTTCCCAGATGTTGGTCGTGATGTACATCCGGTCCGCCGATGCGTACACGGTGTCACCCGAGGCCATCACGGAGCTGGTGCCGGACGGGGCATCGAGGCTGCCGCCAAGGTCGAGCGTGACGATCGACAGCATGTCGAAACCGCCGAAGTCGGCCGGAGCGTGAATGTCACTGCAGTCGACCAGTTGACCCGACTCTTCGGTGCCGTCGGCGCTGGTCACCCTGTAGCCGGGAATCCAGTCCTCGGCAGTCGAGTCGAGGATCACCTGACGGTTCGCCTCTTCGGCTTTGTCTTCGGTGCCCTGGCTCGAGGGGTAGAGGAAGCCGAGGTCCTGCGGAGGCGACGTGACGACCACGCGGGCGGTGTCGCCGATCGACCGGGCGCTGATGTAACGGCCGTCGATGCGCATCGTGTTGGCGACGGTGAGGTCGTCGGGGTTCGACATGTCGATCTCGATGATCAGCGTCTGCGGTCCGAAGTATTCGCCGGGAGCTTCCTCGGGTGCCGGCTCGATGGGTGCGAACCCGGCCTCGGCCACGGCGACATCGTCAACGGGGAACGGCCCGCCGCGACCGAACTCGTTGAAGTTCTCACCTTGGGCGAAGACCACTGCCCGATCGCCGGTGATGAAGATCTCGTAGCCGTAGCCGTACTGCGTCTCCGAGCCGAGGACGACCGAGCCGCGCTTGGTTCCGGTCGTGCCGTCCTCTGACACGTCGATGTAGTAGAGCGTCTCGCCGGCAATTGCCAAGATGCGATCACCATCGGACTTCACGATGTCGGGCTCGTCGACGCCCTCAACCTGCACGTTGGTCGTCGAGAACGAGCCGTCACCACCCTCGTTCTCGCCAGCTGCGCGGTCCTCCGCGGCGACCGGAGCGCCTGGTGCAACATCGCCCTCAACTGCTTCTTCCGCGACATCATCGGTGGCGAACACTTCGGGGAAGCCGAAGAAGCCGTCGCCGTCGAGCCCGTAGGGGCCGACTCGGTCGGCGCCCTCGGTGTGGACGTAGTCGACAAACGCCGAACAGTCATCGAACTGTTGCAGCGATGCGGGTGCAAAACTGATCGGGCCGACCGAGCCGTCGTCGCCAGGATCTGTCGTGCCAGGGTCTGTCGTACCTGGGTCGGTCGTCACCGGTTCGGTGGTGCCGGGGTCTGAAGTGTCGGGTTCGCTGGTCGTCGTGCCAGAGCTGGTGCACGATGCTGCGAGCAACGCGAATGCCGTCAGCGGGAGAGCGAGTGTGCGCTTCATGATGATCTGACGTCCAGTGTCGTCGCCCAGTTCCCCTCACGCGAGGATTGTTCCCTCAAGGTTCCGTCAGGACCGCGGCTCGCCCGCGTCACATCAGAGGTTGAAGACGCGACGGGCATTGCCCTGGAGGAACGGCTCCCACACCTTGTCGCGGAAGGCAACGTTTGGCAGGTCGCTGAAGATCTGATCCAGCGACAACCCCATCGGGTAGTAGCCGGCGTACATGATCTTGTCGGTGCCACGCGTGTTCGCATAGTTGACGATCGCTTGCGGGTAGTACTTCGGGCTGAAGGCCGAGGTGCAGTAGTGCAGCCCGGGGTACTTCAGCATCAACTTCACCGCGAGCGCCTCGTCGGGCTCAGCACCATGACGCATCACGATCTTGAGATTCGGGAAGTCGAAGCAGACCTGATCGAAGTGACGGACGTGCTGGCAGTCGCCAGGTACACGCGGGCCTGGCACGCCCGCAGTGAGGCAGATCGGAATGTCGAGATCAACACAGGTCTGGTAGATCGGGTAGTAGCGACGATCACTGATGGGCACCTGCGGGTTGCAGCCCGCTGGGAAGCTGGTGACCGCCTTGAGATCGTGATCGGCGTGCGCGGTACGAATGGCGTTGACGGCGCCGCCGATGTCGTTGGGGTCGACCTCGAGGCTGAAGTGGATGCGATCGGGATAGCGCCGCTTCGCTTCGATTGACTGCTCGTTGACGTTGAACAGGCCGCTCGCCACCCCCACGGCGTCCATGGCTGCGACGCATGTCTCGATGACGTCTTCGTCATCGTCGGCGTCTTCGCCCACGTCGTTGAACATGTACCCGGCCGGCATGGCCAGGTCTCCCTCACCTGAGACGGTCTCGTCGTCCTTCGCCTGCGCTCGCAGGAAGGCATAGATCTCAGCCTTCTTGAAGGGAAACGCGATCATCAGATCGATCGCCTGTGAGTCGGCGGGGAAGCTCACGAGTCGCCTCCCCCGGCGTAGAACTGGGCGGCCCAGGAGCGGAACTCAGTGATCGGCTTCTCATACGAGGCGAGCGCCGGTGAGGCGACGTAGCGCTTGTTCTCCCAGATCGGCACATCCTGTTCGAACTGGCGCTTCACC
>CAXMZV010000312.1:0-5501 GCA_964199985.1 Candidatus Ilumatobacter isfjordensis
GCACACTGTCGAGCATCACGTCGTGGGCCGTGTTCGTCACCGGTGAAGACCCCGACACCGCAACGGGCAAGGTCCCCAATGGGCAGGGGCTCGTCACCCAGGGTGGCAACGGCGACCCCAAGGTGTTCGGCGGCCCATCATTCATCAACGACGTCGAACTCCTCGGAATCGGTGCCAACCTCGAGATGCGCGACGGCAATCTGTGGTACGAAGACCCATCTTGTCCTCTCGGCGGCGGGTACATCGGCGACGGTGTCGCGGTTGCCAACCCGCTCTTGACCTTCAGCCCCAGCTCCCGCGGCGTGTGGTGCACCAGTCAGCAGTGGGACGACATCATCGAAGAGCCACCCATTCCCAGCTTCGCTCTGCTGCCGACCGACCCCGGGTGGGTGGCATCCGGCTCGTGTCGAGTTTTCGAACCGGGCATCTACACCTCGGCGCCGGACTTCGGTTCCAACGCCTACCTGCAGTCGGGCAACTACGTGTTCACCGGCGGCGAGATCGAGGTCTCCCACACCGTCGTGACGGCAGGCCTGCAGGGCTTCTTCGGCGATCAGCAGGAGATCGACAATGCCCCGTGTGACGCCGCCCGCCAGGTTGAGGCCGACGGTCTTACACCCGACTTCGGTGCAACGTTCTATCTCGACAACGACGCTCGCTTCGTTGTCGACGTGCAAGGATCGCTCGAAGTGCTCCGTCGCCAGCAGGGTGCCAAGGACTTCGTCAGCATGCAAACCCTCCCAGGGAACACCGTTTATCACTCGACCGGCAACGAGATTCTGTCGACGGGTCCGGGCAGCAACAAGCAGATGGCAATGCACGGTCAGGTCTACACGCCGCAGGGATCGATCGTCTTCGGCAACGTCGCCAACAGCGCTGTGGCTCAGTTCAGCGGCGGCGTCGTGGCTGCGGCATTCACCGCGCAATCCGCGGCCAACGTCTCCGGCTTCGTCATCCAGGTCGCGGGCAGCCCGCAAGAGGATGACATCGCCTACACAGCAACTGCCACCAAGAACGGCACCACGCAGGTTCGCGTCGTGGCCTCACTTCGATTTGCTGCCCCGGCATCGGGCAGCGGCGCCGGATCATGGGAGCTTGCATTGAAGTCATGGCGAGTGTGCGACGGTCTCTGTTGACGCAGCACACCTCGATCAAGCACTGATCGAACACCACCAGAAGGGGTCTGGCCCCAGCTCGGTATCGTGAGCTGGATGTCCCGCAACCGCCCACCCCACGTTCCGCAAGGCACGTGGCGATCGGGAGCGCTGCATGTGTGGGGCTGGAATGGCCTCGACACCGCCTCAATGGCCTGGCTCTACTCGGGCTTCCGCAAGGTGGGCGACGACGGCCGCCGAACCGGTTGGCACGACTCCCCCATCTCCTATGGCGCCATTGGCCGCATCACCATCGACGTGCCGGGACACCCGACGATGCACGCATCATCGGTGCAGCTCGACGCAATCGGCACCGCGGTCTGGCTCAGCGAGCTCCCTGAAGAGGAGTTTCTGAGCGACTCGCTGCGCTGGTTCGCACGGATCGCAGAGCTGGCGCGCCGAACGGTGGCAAGCAATCGGATCGTGCCGGCGATCGACAACGAGGGCCCGTTCGTCGTTGGGCGCTGGAAGGCGGTCACCGACGACCAGATCGACGACGTGCTGATTGCCCTCGGTGCGTCAATGCCCGACATCTGCGTTGCGGGATCGGGCGTCACTGCGGCCAAGATCTACGCCCAGCTCGTCGACGGCATCGCCCGCTCGTTCCTGCACCAGGCGGGATGGAAGGCCGAACTCGGACGCCAGCGCAAGCCGCACTATCAAGCGATGCGGGCGCTGTTCGGCGCGCTCTCGAAGCCCGACCACGTGATGCGCGGCAACACCGAGGGGTATGAGGTCGCGGTGCAACATCTGCGCGACGACCTCGATCGCCATCGTCGCCGACTCAACGGCGAACCCGTCCTCGTGCCGCGTCTTCGTCTGCTGATTGCGGACGACCCGCTCGACCCCTGGGTGGTCCGCCTCGAACTCGTCGACGACACCGATGCGGCTCGCTGGTGTTCGGCCAACGATGTGTGGGAGCGCAACCAGGTCGCCATCGACGTCGCCCGCGGCGAGGAGCACGTCGATGCGCTCGGTGAGCTGATCGGCGACCTCGTCACGCGCATCGTGGCGATCCCAGGACTCGGCAATCTCGCCGCCGAACACGAACCGACGGGTGTCGAACTCGATCTCGACCTGGCCGAAGACTTCATCGACGTCGCACCAGCCGAACTCGACAAGCTGGGTATCGAACTGATCGGGCCGGAGCGACTGGTGCGCACTCGCGTCAGCGTGGCCGGTGAGGCGACTCCGTCGCCACCTGACGATCGCAAGAAGCAGTTCGGTCAGGACGCTCTCGTCGAATGGAAACTGGTGATCGGCGACGAGCACATTTCCGAAGCCGAACTCGCGCGTGCCGAAGAAGCCGGCGCCACGTTGCTCCACACTGGCCACCGCTGGGTGCGCATCGACGCCGAAGAACTGCGCCGCAAACGCGAGCGCCTCACCGACCTCAAGGCCAACCACAGCAAGGTCAAGCCCCTCGAGCTGATGCGGCTCGCGCACGATGATGACAGCACGGAAGAGAACCCGCTGATCTTCGTTCACGACGGGCCTGCTGAGAACCCGTACGACGCGGCCGGCATCGGCGAGCGCGATCGCGTCGCTGCCGACTGGGTGCGTGAGCTGCTCGCCGGGCTGCCCGATGAACAGCTCGAGGAGAAGCACGAATCGCCCGAGTTCCACGGTGAGCTGCGTCACTACCAACGACGCGGTCTGGCCTGGTTGCAGTTCCTCGCCAAGCTTGGTCTCGGGGGTGTTCTCGCCGACGACATGGGTCTCGGCAAGACGGCAACCACGTTGGCGCACCTGCTTGAACGTCCGGGTCCACACCTCGTCATCTGTCCGCTGAGTGTCGTGCGTAACTGGCGCACCGAGAGCGAGCGCTTCACACCCAAGCTCGATGTCACCGTGCATCATGGTGCGACGCGCAAGATGACCATCAGCACTGGCCAAGACGAGACCGGCGAGTTGTTCTCGATCGATCCCGAACACCAACTGGTCATCACCACTTACGGGCTGTTGCCGCGTGACCTCGAACACCTCGGAGCGATCGAATGGTCGACGGTCATTCTCGATGAGGCTCAGATGGTGAAGAACCCAAACACGAAGGCGGCCAAGGCCGTTCGGGCGCTCACCGCCGACCAGAAGTTGGCACTCACGGGCACACCGGTCGAGAACCGGTTGAGCGAGCTGTGGGCGATTCTCGATGCGGTCAACCCAGGTCTGCTCGGCAGCCTGACCAAGTTCCGCGACAAGTTCGGCACGCCGATCGAACGCCACCACGACGCTGATGCTGCGGCGCGCCTGCGACGCATGACCCAGCCGTTCATTCTCCGCCGAACCAAGGCCGACAAGCGGTTGCTGCCCGACCTCCCCGACAAGATCGAGCAGATCGCCTACGCAAAACTCACAAAAGAGCAGGCGACGCTCTATCAGAAGGTCGTCGACCAACTGCTCCACGACGCAGAGCAAGAAAGCGGTATGAGGCGGCGCGGTTTGGTGCTCGCTGCGCTGATGCGACTGAAGCAAGTGTGCAATCACCCGGCACACGCGTTGAAGGACGGCTCGCGCCTTGCGGGCCGCTCCGGCAAACTCACTCGGTTCGACGAACTGGTCACCGACTTGCTCGACCAGGGTGAGCGGGCGCTGGTGTTCACGCAGTTCCGCGAAATGGGCGAGCTCCTCAGGCAACACGTGAGCGAGCAGTTCGGGTTCGATCCACCGTTCCTGCACGGTGGTGTCACGCGCCTCAAACGCGACCTGATGGTCGATCAGTTCCAAGACGGCACGGGGCCAGCGCTCCTCCTCGTGTCGCTCAAGGCCGGCGGCACCGGGCTCAACCTCACGGCTGCCAGCCAGGTCATCCACTACGACCGATGGTGGAACCCTGCGGTGGAAGATCAAGCGACCGACCGCGCCTGGCGGCTTGGCCAGCAGCGCACCGTCAACGTGCACAAGCTCGTGTGTGAAGGCACCGTCGAAGAGCGCATCGGGCAGGTCATCGACGATAAGCGCAAGCTGGCCGACGCCGTTGTCGGCAGCGGCGAGGCGTGGCTGAGCGAGTTGTCGACCGACGACCTGCGCGATCTCGTGGTCTTGGAGCAGGAGTCATGAGTCGGCCACGCAAGCCTTTCGGGTCGAGCCAGCCGGGTCGCCTGCCAGCAACGATGATGAAGGTGCTCGCCGCGGAAATGAGTGACCCCGCTCGTCATCGTCGCGGCAAGCAGTACGCAAACGATGGCTCGGTGCTCGACATCATCATCGAGACCGGCGTGGTCACGTGCGAGATCCAAGGATCGCGATCGATGCCCTACGTCGCCACGGTCGAAGTGACTCGCGGGAGTGGCATGCCGTTGCGGCGTGACATCACCTGCACGTGTAGCTGTCCGGACGACGACAACTGGGATGGGCACGCCTGCAAGCACGTGGTCGCCACGCTGTACACGCTCAGCAACGAGTTCCTGATCGAACCCGAACTCCTCGACGTGTGGCGCGGGCAGCCGACCGGAGACGAACGCGATGACGATGACGATGACGAATCGCCGGAAGAATCGCGTGACTTCGACGACACACCGACACGTGGCACGCGACGACATCTCTCACTCGTGCGTGGCAACGACAACGACGACGACAACGATGACCAACCGCCGCCCGCGCCCGAACCCCGCATTGTCGAGGATTCACTCCAGCCGGTGCTTGTCCTCCAGCCCGGAACCGAGTTGCCAGAGATTCCTGCGCTCGAACGCGCCGACTTGCGACCGCCGAAGGATCGCGATCTGGCCGCGGTGCTACGCGATGCGATGCAACACGCTCGCGTCGACTGGGACTGAACCAGCTCCGGGGACGATCAGCGATCAATCTGTGCCTGGCACAGCATGACCGGTCAGGCGGGGTTGTCGGCGGCGAGCTGGAGGACCTCGTCCTCGGGGAACGCGCCGATCCAGCCAGTGATCGGTGTGCCGTCAGCCTTGAGCATCACGGCCGTGGGCTGTGAGCTGACGCCGATGGTCTGCCAGGAGATGAACGATTCGTCCCACAACATGTCGAACGACGTGCCGAACTTGTTGTCGAAGTCATTGGCCTGGCCGAGGCTGTCCTGCGTACCGAGACCGATCACTCGGACTGTGTCACCGTGCTCTTGAGCAAACTGCTCAACATCGGGAGCTTCCCGACGGCAAGTAGGTCAATGCGGTGCCCACATCCAGAGCAGGATGGGCTTGTCACCCACGCCGTAGTTGCGCAGGTTGACCTTGTTGTCATCGTTCAAGTTGTCGACAACGAGGTCGGGGAGGAGGTTGGTGGCGAGGTCAGCGGCAGGATCGATCTCGACAGCGTCGGCGACCTCGATGGCTGGGAGGACGGCTTCGGCGCTCCCGGATTCGTCACCGCCACCATCGCCACCGC
>CAXMZV010000313.1:0-5479 GCA_964199985.1 Candidatus Ilumatobacter isfjordensis
GCCGCTTCGGTCCCAAGCGCGTCGTGCAAGCCGGATTCGTCTTGCTGATCCTGGCCGCGTTCGGGATGCTTCAGGCGGTCAAGCCCGAGCTCGAAGGATTCGCATTCGGATTCACGCTGGCGGTACTCGGTGTCGCCATGGGTCTCATCGCGTCGCAACTGGGAAGTGTCATCCAGTCATCGGTGGGCCCAGAGGACCGGGGCGAGGCGGGCGGCTTGCAGTACACGGCGCAACAGCTCGGGTCGGCACTTGGCACAGCGCTGATCGGCGCGGTCGTCATCAGCTCGCTTGTCGCGGCGTTCGTCGACAACATCTCGAACGAGGTGGCCATTCCGGCGGAGCTCACGAGCGCCATCGAAATCGAGGTGGCCTCAGGGAGCAGCTTCGTTGCTGCTGATCAAGTCGCCGCTGGCCTGGCCGAAGCCGGCGTCGACGATCCTGATGTTGACGCCGTCTTGGAGGAGTATCGCGACGCTCAACTCACCGCATTGAAAACCGGACTGTTGCTTGCCGGATTCCTGTCGGTCGTCTCACTCGGCTTCACGCGGAACCTACCCGGGAGGGAAGCCCATCTGGCCGAGGAGGCGCCCGCCACAGCGTCTGCCTGACCTGGGCTGGTGCTGAGTGCAGACCGAGCAGGGCCGAGCGATGACATCAGCGTGAATGGTCGATGCTGCGGGAGCGGATCATGACCGTGCTGCCGCCGAGGATTGCGAGGGCGAGGGCGGTCAACAATCCGTTGCCGGGTGCCTCACGTCGGTCGAGCAGCACGACGAGGATCCACATGCCGACGGTGACGCTCGCGCCGAACATCGTGCGACGCAGCCACTGGGCGAGCGTCGCCATCGGCACCTCGCCGCCCGTCGGGAATGTTGCTGCCAAAGCGTTCACGGCGTGGTACGCGAGCAGGCAGACGCTTGCCACCGGCAGCCACGGCGTGTCGATGCGATCGATCGTGACCAGCCAATGCGCAGCAACCGTTGCAATCGTCGCGAGCGCAGTGTGTGAATCCGGCCGGACCGCAGAGGCGGAGGCCAGGACGGTCACGACAACAAGTCCGAACGGCCACCAGGTCCCGACCTCTGCGGTGATCGCGAGGAGCGCACCCAGTGGGGCAAGCACGGTGAGGAGCCGCAGTAACCACTGCTGACGGCTGGTCCCGTGGAGTTCGTCGATCCACCGCTGCAGCGTGGACGGGTTCATCGCCGCGCCATCCGTGGGGCTGCGGCACGACGGGCGATCTCGCGCAGGAACGGATCGAGACTGCCCGGCCCGCGCCACGGAATGACGGGAACGCCGACGTTTTGCACGGAGCGGACCTCGCGCTGCCGTTCGAGTAGACGAATTCGCCACGCCAGTTCGGTCGCTGCGTCGTCAGCGGCATGGACATCGTCAGGCAGGGTGTCGACCACAGCAACGGTGAGCCCGTGACTCGCGATGGAGACCGCACGTTCGAGCGCGATGGGTGAGATGAGCGGCGACAGCATGATCGCCAGCGCATCGCCAGGGATGGCACCGCGGCCGGCGCGGACCTCGCCAGCTCGACTCGTGTCTGGGTCGATCACGGCGAGCACGTCCAGGATCCTGCGGAGATGGCCGCGCCCGCTGGCGGGAGGAACATAGGAACGGCCACGTGAGCCGAAGACCTGCAGCGACACGCGATCGCCACGCAGCAAGAAGTGTTCCGCGATTGCGCCGGCGGCTCGCACAGTGGTGTCGAGACTCGATGCTGCGCCATCGATGCCACCGGACGTGCCGAAGTCGGCGAGTGCATCGACGAAGAGTGCAACGTGCGTGTCCTGATCTGCGTAGGTCGATGTGACGTGCAGATCGCCACTCCGAAGCGAACGTCGCCAGTTGATCCGACGAAGCCGATCACCTGTCTGAAACGGCCGAATGCCAGAGAACTCGCTCCCGTCGCCGGGACGCGACGAGCGGTTCAGCCCAACGAGGCCGTTCGCTCGGTGCTGCGGTGGCGCTGCGTCAAACACCTCGGGGAGGGGAAGTGTCGTCACCTGGTACCCGACGTCAAGCGCCCGCCAGCGGAACGCCCCCCACGAGCTGACGGCAACCACGTTGATCGGGCCGATCTCGTGACGCCCCCAGTGTGTGGAGCGCATCGCGACGGCCACGGTGGTCGTCGAGCCACCGTGGCCGACGCCTGCCGCAACCACCCCCGAGAGCGGACGCGTCTCAAGCCACGTGCGAGATGGAGCGAACGCGACAACGTGGTCCACGTCGCTGATGTCGGACAGCTCTGCTGCCCATGTCGTGGCCTCGCCTTCACGAATCGTCCGGGGACTGATCTGACTGTTCAAGGTCGGTGCATCATCGGGCCGGGTTGCAGTCGACCACACAGCGACGAAGGCGAACGGTGTGGCCAGCACCAAGAGGGCGGGAACTCGAAACAGCAATGCCGCGGCGACCCCGAGCACACCGAGGACGATGGCGCGGAAGTGGGCCGGGCTCGGGCTCCACGGGTCGACGCTGGAGACGGTCACGTCGTCGTTGCAACGTCGGCTTCGAGCGCGGCCGGAGACGGCACTGATGCCAGTACCGCTGCGACCACCGATGCGCCGCTCGCATTGCTCATCCACAGCTCGGGCTTGACGGCCACCCGGTGGGCGAGCACGGGGACGGCCACGGCTTTGACGTCGTCGGGTGTCACGTAGTCGCGGCCCTCGATCACAGCGAAGGATCGGGCGACCAACATCAGTGCCAGGGCGCCTCGCGGCGACGAGCCCATCAGCGCGTGGGCATGACGACGAGTGGCAGCGGTGAGGGCGACGCAGTAGCGGCCGACGCTTTCGTCGACCGTCACCCGCTCAATCGCTTCCTGCATCCTGAGCAGGGTTTCGGCATTGACGACGGCCCGCAGTGTCTGTTCCTCCTGGCGGCGGACGAGCCGACGGCTCAGGACCTCCCATTCCTCATCCGCAGTCGGGTACCCGAAACTGATCTGCAGCATGAACCGGTCGAGCTGCGCCTCGGGCAACGGGTAGGTGCCTTCGTACTCCACCGGATTCGCAGTTGCCAGTACATGGAACGGGCGGGGGAGCGGAAACGTCTCGCCCTCCACGGTCACCTGGCGTTCCTGCATTGCTTCGAGCAGTGCCGACTGCGTCTTGGGTGGTGTGCGGTTGATTTCGTCGGCGAGCAACAGCCCGGTGAACAGCGGGCCGTGACGGAAGGAGAACTCGTTGACACGCTGGTCAAAGATGAACGAACCCGTCAGGTCGGCAGGCAGCAGGTCAGGCGTGAACTGAGCGCGAGCGAAATCGAGCCCCAGGGTCTGCGCGAACGAGCGTGCGGCAAGCGTCTTGCCGAGCCCGGGGAAGTCCTCGAGCAGCACGTGACCGCCTGCGAGGATCCCGCTGAGCACCATCGTCAGTGGCTCGCGTTTGCCGATGACCGCGGTCTCGACCTCGTCGAGGATCGCGCCGGCCAATTGAGAAACCTGGGTCAGTTCGAGGGAGGGCATGTGGCGGGGTCCTTCAGGTGGAGTCTGTCGAGGGGGAGGTGAAGTCTTCGATCGATGCGATGGTGCGAGCCAGGTTCCGGCGCTGTGTCATCGATCGGCGTGTAGCTGGGTCGGTGACGAACTGCGTCAGCTCAGGGCCGAGTGCCGCGGCGGCTGCAACTGCATCGAGCGAGCGGTCGATGTTGCGATCCGCGACGAGATAATCGTCAAGTACCCCAGCAAGGGAGCTGCCAATCTCATCACTCAGCTCGTCTCGATCGGCGCGGGTCTTCCCCGCGGATCCGAGCGTTCGGCGACGCCGACCAGGCTGGTGAAGCCGTGCCTTGAGTATCTGAACCCGCCGATCAGGACGCGCTATCGCGTCCGCAGCGCTCCCGTAGTTGTGCCAGTTCACCGGGGTCGCAGCGACCGCCACGTCGAGAATCAACCAAGTCGCAGCAGTCGCCAAGATGACCACGAAGCCAACCAGTACGAGTCGGGGTTCCATCCCCAGCAACACCATCAGGACGCCGGTGGCGACTCCGATGGCGGCCGTGGCAACGACCCAACGGCCGGTGTCGTCCTGCAACTTGCGCCTCACTCGATCGATCACGGTGCCGCGCCGATCGTGGAGTCGCCGATCGTGTGATGGAGTCGGTCGAGCGCGTCGAGTGCAGTGCGACGGTGCGATTCCTCCAGCGGATGATCGGAGAACCGGGCCTCGCGATACAAGGCAGCGAGCTCGGAGATCGCCTCGGGATCGACGGTGTAGCGGGCGAGCACGCGCTCGGTGAATTCGAGTGATGTGTCGGCCGGGTCGCGGGTGAGGCCGGCCGCGGCGACGTCGCCTTCGAGTCGGAGCCAACATTGCACGATCGCGTTGCGGGGTGCACCGTCGAGCAGGGCGGCGCGTTGTGCTGCTGCTTGTTCGACGACCGCTGCGGCAATGTCGGGCAACACTTCGAAGTCGTCTTCGCCAGCTGATTTGCGCCGCCATCGCACCCGCGGTCGGTTCCTCCACCCGGCCTTCAACACGGCGATCGCCGTCGCGAACACGATGACGACGATGACCACCCGGAGCACCGCGCTGAGCCATTCGGGCAGTTCGATCGGGTCGTTGCGCGCATCCTCGGGTGGGGTCAGCAGCTCGCCGGGTTCGAACGGTGAGTCGATGTCGAGCGGTGCGCGTTCGCCAGGTGTTGGATCCCACTGTGGCTCGCGCCACAAGCTCACCCCACCGGACGTGCTGACGGTCGCGAACAGCAGACTCGTGAGGGCCGCGGCGACGACGATCCACGCGCTGCGTCGATTCATGCGTTCACCGTCATTCAACCCGTGGTTTCTGGCTACGACCAACCGCCGTCGGCACTGATGACCTGGCCGAACGTGAAGGTGGACGCATCGCTCGCCAGGAACAATGCGAGCTCGGCGGTCTCGCGTGGTGTGCCGAGGCGCTGGGCGGGCACCTCGGACTTCAAGCGATCACGGAACTTCTCGTTCTCCATGATCGACGGCGGGTAGTATGTCTCGTTCTCGACAAAGTTCTGTGCGATCGCGTTGACCCGCACATTGTGTGCAGCCAATTCATGTCCGGCAGACCGGACGAAGGCGTTCTGCGCAGCTCGCGCGGTGACATAGCCCGTCGCCTGTGGCCGCATGCGGCGCAAGGGCGACGACGAGGTCAGTGCAACGATCGAGCCGCCACCACGGTTGATCATCGGCTGGGCGGCTGCCCGCACGAGACGCATCAGCGGGTGGACCATGGCATCGAAGCCCGCCAGCCACTGGTCGTCGTCGATGTCGCGCACCCGAGCGGCGTATGCGGCAAGGTCGAGATTGGCGACGAGCACGTCGATCTCGCCAGCCTCCGCGAGGAGGTCGGCCGGTTCGGTCGCGCCGATCAGCGCACCGTTATCGGCGATGACCTCAGCGCCCTCCTCGCGGAACAACTCGACAATCGGTGGCCCCATGTACGTGTCGCAACTCGTCACGAGGACCCGTTTGTGGACCAGTCGATCA
>CAXMZV010000314.1:0-5461 GCA_964199985.1 Candidatus Ilumatobacter isfjordensis
GGCACTGCCTGAGGGGGAGCGCCGAGCCGCAGTTGCCGCAGTCGTCGCAGCGTCACCCCGATTCCTCGGTGGCTGGGCCGAACTCGGCGATCTCGGCCGTGACACCATTGAGCGGTACGCGGCCTACCGCGTTGGGTATCACCGGGGACTCGACACGTTGCGAGCCAACGGCTGGCGGGGGAGTGGATACGTGCGGTGGACCGAGCCAACCAATCACGGATTTCTCCGCGCATTGCGTGGCCTCGGTGCGATGGCCGCGGAGATCGGTGAGACCGATGAGGCCGAGCGGATCACGATGTTCCTGCTGCAGCTTGACCCGACCGGCATCCCCCTCGAAACTGACTGACGGACTGACCCGAGACGCATGGAGCTCATCGCTGGAGCGATTCTCGCCGGCGGCGCAAGCCGCAGAATGGGCCGGACCAAGGCACTGGTCGACGTCGACGGCGTTCCCATGGCGCAGCGGGTGGCAAACGCACTCACGTCGGGCGGCTGCGGAGACATCGCCATCGTTGGTGGCTCGGTGTCGGAGCTGGTTGCGCTGGGCTTGCCCGTCGTCGCCGACGGCGCCCCAGGTGAGGGCCCGCTCGGCGGTGTCATCACCGCTCTCCGCCACTTCACCGAGGCGTCGCACGTGCTGGTGTCCGCCTGCGATCTGCCACTGCTCGACGCTGCGACTGTGCGAAACCTGCTGCAGGCTGCGCAGGACGATCCCGGGCGCGCTGCAACCGTTGCCCACACCGATCGGGTCGAGCCAGCGCTCGTCGTATGGGCTCGCGCGTCGCTCGGTGACCTGGCCACGCTCTTCGCTGACGGCGAACGCGCAGTCCACCGCGTGCTCGACCAACTCGACACGCAGGCCGTCCAGGTCAACGCTCGGGCGCTGACCAACGTCAATCGGCCGTGGGATGTTCCGGGTTCCAACGAGGCCGGCCAGTAGGGTCGCGACGTGGCAATTCCTGAAATCACGGTGGACGAACTCTTGCAACTGCGGGCGAATGGCGAAGTCCGGCTCGTCGACGTGCGCGAAATCGACGAGTGGATCGAGAGCCACATCGAGTCTGCGGTCCATGTTGCCCTGGGCACGGTGCCTGACCGTCTCGACGCCTTTGGCGACGATGGCGCCGCCGAGCCCACCTATGTGATCTGCAAGGTGGGTGGCCGCAGCTATCGGGCCTGCGAGTACGCCGCCGCTCAAGGCAAGAACGTCGTCAACGTCGCCGGCGGGATGCTGGCCTGGTGGGTCGGCGGCCAGAGTGCGGTGTCGGGTCACTGACATGGCACGTTCCGGAGTTCGCAAAGATCGCACGAGCAAACCAGCACAGAACGCGCCTGGCGAGATCGGCTACCAATGGGTCGACACGCAGGAACATTTCGAGGACGTCTTGACCGAGTTGCTGGCAGTCGAGCGGTACGCCCTCGACACCGAGTTCCATCGGGAGCGGACGTACTGGCCGAAGCTGGCACTGATCCAGGTTGCGTGGCAGCCCGACGGGCGCGAGGGCATTCAAGAACTCGCCCTCATCGACCCGCTCGCCGTCGACATCTCGGGTTTCGGCCGGCTCTTTGCCACCGAATCGCTGTGCGTCATTCACGCGGCCCAGCAGGATCTCGACGTGCTCACACATTCGGTCGGCAGCGTTCCCAACCACATGTTCGACACGCAGCTCGCTGCCGGCTTCGTGGGCTACGGGACTCCGTCGCTCGTTGCGCTGCTGCAGGGCGAGATCAACATCACGCCCGCCAAGGGCGACCGGCTCACCGACTGGTTGCGTCGGCCGCTGACCGAAAATCAGTGCCAGTACGCGGCGATCGACGTCGAGTACTTGCTCGAGGTGCACGATCTGCTCGGGGCCAAGCTCGATGAGGCAGGCCGAACACAGTGGGCCGACGATGCATGTGAAGAACTGCGGACCCGCCCCGTCAGCGGCGCCAATCCTGAAGATGCATGGCTCCGGCTGAAGGACAGCCGGTCGCTCCGGCCAAGTGCCCGTGCGGTGGCGCAGTCGGTGGCTGCATGGCGCGAGCGTCGTGCGATGCGCGTCGACATCCCGGTCCGGCAGGTGTTGCCCGACCTCGCGATCCTCGGTGTTTCCCAGCGCAGTCCGTCCACGCTCAAGGAGCTCACTCAGGCTCGTGGCATCGATGATCGCCATTCACGAGGCGGAATTGCCGACGAGGTGCTCCAGGCGGTGCAGGACGGCAAGGGCAACGAGCCGCCGGACGCTCCGAAGTCACCCGATGATCTCGATCGGGGTCTCCGACCGGCGGTCACCCTGGTGTCGGCGTGGGTCAGTCAGCTCGCCCGTGACGAGAAGATCGACACCGTGCTGTTGGGTACCCGAGCAGACATCGTTGCGTTCCTTCGTGGGGACGACGATGCCAGGCTTGCGCACGGCTGGCGTGCGGCAATGCTGGGCGACGGAATCCGTGAACTGGTTGACGGCAAAGCGGGCTTGACCTTCGACGAAGGCCGCCTCAAGTTGATTCACGTCGCTGACGAATGACGGCGTAGAACCTCAGCGTGAGGCTTGGTGGATGGCGGTGCGCAGCCGTGACCACAGGCGATCGAACACTGCAATCGGATCACTGGCGCGGCTGCCGTAGGAGTGAATCGGTCGTCGTTCACCGACTGCCTGATTGAAGATCACCCGCTGCGGCACTGGCGGTTCCCAGATTGCCGATGAACCGACGATTTGGGTCAATTCAGCGATACGGCGCTGAGCCTCTGATGACACCGCTGGGACGCGGTTGAGAATCACGCCGGAGAGTTCGAGGTCGGGATTGTGGTCGTCCCAGACCGCGTCGATGGCATCAGCAACGCCGCCGATGCCGCGCAACCCGAGTGCAGAGGGTTCGACCACGACGAGCGCGTGTCGCGCCGCTGCCAGTGCGTTGGTCGTGAGATTGCCGAGCGATGGTGGGCAATCGATGAGCACAGCTTCGTAGTCACCGATCCGGCCGGCACCGAGTGCTTTGCGGAGCCGTGCGGCTCGCTTCGAGTCTGGTTGCCCACTCTCGAGGCCCTGAAGACCGGGCGCTGCCGGGACGACGTCGATGAGGTCCGACCAGGCAGACGGCACAATCGCTCGTTTGATTGGCGCTTTCTCGAGGACATCGCCAGTGGTGACGTCGACCGAGCCGGGGTCAACACCGAGCACCCAGGAGCTGGAACCCTGTGGATCCAGGTCGACGACGAGGACTCGTCGGCCCGCTGCAGCCGCGGCAGAGGCGAGGCCGAGTGTGACTGTTGTCTTTCCGACACCTCCCTTTTGGTTCAAGAGCGCCACCGTGTGCATCATTGATCACCGATCATACGGGGGTCAGAGTGGTGGAGTGTTCGCGAAATGCCGGGACAGACCGGTATAATCTGGCTCAATGTCAACTTTCTAGTGTGGGAGCCCTGTCGTGAAGAAGGGTCGTCATCGCCGATTCGAAGAGGCGAGAAAACTGAAGCAGTCCGGACCTGGAGCGTTCGATCTCGGCCTGGGTGGCCGCGACGACAGTTCCTCCGATGACAACGAGTCATCTGGCGATGACGAGTACGCCGAACTGGCCGCCAAGTACGGCGTCGAGTTCGACGACGATGCCGACGCCGACGCTGACGACGAGTAGTCGTTCAGCGTTTGACCGTCAGCGTTTGACCACCGGGTGTGCCAACGGCACCCACTCGGTTCGATCCAGCAAGTCGACCATCTGGTCGTAAATCGCGGCCCCAATGAGTTCGACAATTTCGTCACGGGCTGACCGATAGAGCGGTTCGCTGCCGACGAATGCGTCGGGTTCCTCGGTGCACCACCAACCGAAGTCGTCGCCCCCCGAACCCCAGTCGCGGCGCTTCCACTCTCGCAATCTTGAGGTGACATGGCCTGACTCGTCGTTGGAGTGTTCGAGCCGTAACGGGACTTGCCAACACACCTGCGGCTTCCAGTCCATCATCCGCTCGCCGTGATCATCGGCAGCGATGTGCAGCGCGCAGCCGGCACCGCCTTCGAATCCGGGCCGATTGAGGAAGATGCAGGCCTTTGTTCCCTCGTGGCTCACCAGCCGGGTCATGGTGGTCGGGTTGCCCTCGTCGTCAGGATCACCGTCGCGCAGGTACCCGGGCTGGCCCTTCTTGGTCTTCACAGCCTTGGCATGAAACTGCATGTGCTTGGGTTCCACTCGGTCGAAGTAGGACTTGACGTTGTCGACGTCGGCGTCGCCGACGAAGTGGGCACCGAACGAGCAGCATCCCTGCATCAGTTCGGGGGCGGGTTCGTCGAGGATGCCTTTGCAACCGCACCCGAAGATGCACATGTAGTTCGACCTGAGGTACGTGGCGTCAAACACCCAGGTTCGGTGCTCGTCGGGATCGTCGAAGCTGATCCACTCATGCACATCGATGGGCTGCGACGTCGTTGGTGAATTCGTTCGGCTCACGGCGATGCAAGCTACTGCCCGAACACGGTGCAACCCATCCGCGTGCGTTCATCGCTGCTCGGTAGGATCGGCGGCGATATGACCAGCACTTTCGAGGGCCACATGACGGCCGACCAGTTGCGCGACTCCTTCACCGGCTTCTTCGCCGCAAAGGACCACACCGTCGTGCAATCGGCGAGCTTGATTCCGCACGATCCCACGGTGCTCTTCAACGTTGCCGGCATGGTGCCGTTCAAGGACTACTTCGTTGGCAACGAGCAGCCTCCGTTCAAGCGTGCAACGGCCTCGCAGAAGTGTGCCCGCGCCGGTGGCAAGCACAACGACCTCGACGATGTCGGTCGCACGAAGCGACATCTCGTGTTCTTCGAGATGATGGGCAACTTCAGTTTCGGTGACTACTTCAAGGAGTCGGCGATCCCGTGGAGCTGGGACCTGGTCACCGGATCGACCGAGCAGGGCGGCTGGGGCATCGACGGAGATCAGTTGTGGATCACGGTGCACGAGTCCGACGATGAGGCTGAGCAGATCTGGCACGAGCAGGTCGGTGTGCCCATGGAACGTATCCAACGGTTGGGCGACAAGGACAACACTGGCAGATGGGCGATGTCGGTCCCTGCGGTCCATGCAGCGAGATCCACATCGACCGTGGCCCGGCCTTCGGTCCGGATGGCGGTCCGCTCGGGGATCCTGCCGGTGACCGGTTCATGGAGTTTTGGAACCTGGTCTTCATGCAGTTCAATCAGGCAGCCGACGGTACGCGTACGCCGCTGCCGTCGCCGTCGATCGACACCGGCGCTGGTCTCGAGCGAATCCTGGCTCTGAAGCAGGGCGTCGACTCGGTCTGGGAGACCGACCTGATGCAGCCCCTCATCGACGAGGCGCAGTCGATCACCGGACACAAGTACATCGTCGGTGACTACGACGACCGTGCGAGCTTTGCGATACGCGTGCTCGCTGAGCACGCCCGCTCGAGCACGATGCTCGTCAACGACGGTGTGTTCCCGTCGAACGAGGCGCGCGGCTACGTGCTGCGTCGAAT
>CAXMZV010000315.1:0-5460 GCA_964199985.1 Candidatus Ilumatobacter isfjordensis
GACCATGTTGAACACGCCAGCGGGCAGACCGACTTCGTGGATGATCTCAGCGAGGATGAAGGCGTTGAGCGGAGCGATCTCACTCGGCTTCAACACGATGGTGCAGCCGGCCGCCAGCGCACCGCCCACCTTGCAGACGATCTGGTGCAGCGGGTAGTTCCACGGCGTGATGGCGCCGACGACGCCGACCGGCTCTTTGACGACGAGGCTGTTGCCGATCTCCTCTTCGAACTCGAAGCTGTCGAGCAGCGTGGCGAAGGTCGCCATGTTGCCGGCGGGCAGGCCCGCCTGGATCATCGTCGACCAGGTGATCGGCATCCCGACCTCACCGGCGATGGTCTCGGCGATCTCGGCCGAGCGGGCCTGGAGCGCTTCGTTGAGGCGGACCAGGTACTTCTGTCGCTCTTCGACCGGGGTCTGCGACCACGAGTCGAATGCGGCGCGTGCAGCCACGACGGCGCGGTCGACGTCGCTGGCAACACCATCGGGAATCGAGCCCATCACCTGCTCAGTGCTCGCGTTGATGACCTCGATGCTGCCGCTCCCGTCGCTGGGAACCCAGGCACCGTCGATGTAGATGTTCTCGAAGTTACGCATCTGACCAGTCTGACCGACGATGACCGCGCTGGTCGAACTCGGTCCCCTGTCCGTTTCAGACTGATCGTCAGCGGCGGGTTCGGTACCAGTCGATGAGGGCGTTGGTACTGGTGTCGTGCGCGTCCGGAGCAGGCGTTCCGGTCAGCTCGGGGGTGACCTGGTTGGCCAGTTCTTTACCGAGCTCGACGCCCCACTGGTCGTAGCTGTTCACACCGAAGATCGTCCCCTGCACGTGCACGATGTGTTCGTAGAGCGCGATCAGCTGGCCGAGCACCGATGGGGTGAGCTGGTCAGCGAGAATCACTGTGTTCGGTCGGTCGCCTTCGAAGTGGCGCCATGGCTCCGACGGGTTGTCGCGACCGAACGCCAGGGCCTCGGACTGTGCGATCAGGTTCGCGACCAGAAGATCGTGATGTTCCTGGAAGTTGTGGTGGGCGTGGGCGAAGCCGATGAAGTCGACTGGTACGACTCGCGTGCCCTGATGGATGAGTTGGTAGAACGCATGCTGCCCGTTGGTGCCTGGCTCGCCCCACACGATGGGGCCGGTGTCATGCTGAAGACGTTCACCATGAAGGTCGACTGACTTGCCATTCGACTCCATGTCGAGCTGTTGCAGGTAGGCCGGAAAGCGAGCGAGTTCGTTGGCATACGGCAGCACGGCCTTCGTGTTGAAACCGAGACCGTTGGCGTTCCACACACCGACCAGCGCCAGCAGCACGGGCACGTTGTCTGTCAGCGGCGCCGTCCTGAAGTGTTCATCCATCGCATGGAAGCCCGACAGAAACTCGCGGAAACGGTCGGGTCCGATCGAGATCATCAGCGACAACCCGATCGCCGAGTCGACCGAGTACCGACCTCCCACCCAGTCCCAGAACCCGAACATGTTGTTGTCAGCATCAATGCCGAACTCGGCGACTCGTACCGCATTGGTCGAGACGGCGACGAAGTGGTCGGGCACCGCCTGCTCGCCCAGCGCGTCGACCAACCACCGACGAGCGGTCCGAGCGTTGGTGAGTGTCTCGATCGTGCCGAACGTCTTCGATGCGATGATGAAAAGGGTGGAGGCCGGGTCGGCGTCGGCGAGCACGCCGGCGATGTCGGCGCCGTCGATGTTCGACACGAACGAGCAACGGATGCGTCGGTGACGGAACGCGTCGAGGGCTTGGTACGCCATGGCCGGTCCGAGGTCGGAGCCCCCGATGCCGATGTTGACAACGTGAGTGATGCGGTCGTCGGAGCGCACTCGATCGGCGAAGACTGCCATTGCGTCGAGCACCGCGTGCACGTCAGGCACGACGTTGGCACCATCGATCTCGAAGCTCGAGTCGGCGGGCATTCGGAGCGCGACATGACCGACGGCGCGGTCTTCGGCGACGTTGATGTGCTCGCCGGCGAACATTGCGTCGCGCCGTTGCTCCACACCAACGCTCTCGGCGAGTTCGATCAACGACCCAACGAGCTCATCGGTGATCCGCTGCTTCGACAGGTCGACCCGGAGGTCAGCGACGTTGAAGACGTAGCGCTCGGCGCGCTCCGGGTCATCGGCGAACAGCGTCCGCAGGTGTGGTGGTTGCGCAAGGTTGGCCAGGTCAGCGAGTTCCATCGCTGGCCACCCTAGAGCGACAACTTCGACGCCGCAGCGGGATCGAGGAACAACGTGGTCCCTGAGCGACGGACGTGACTGACCGGAATCGATCGGTCCCGATCGAGCCACCGCTGCACCATGACCGACTTCGCTTTGCCCGTGGCGAGGATCAGTCGGCCGCGTGCCTGATTGATCGGTGCCGGGGTCAGAGTCATGCGTCCGCGGCCATGGAAGTCGCCAACCATCGCCACCGGTTTCGGGCTGCTGACCACCGTGGCGTCCGGATGCGGCGACGGCGGCCAGGAGGCCGTGTGCCCGTCGTCGCCGAGACCCAGGTGGACCGCGTCGAAGCGTTCAGGCAGACCGTCGGCATACCTCACAGCGGCCATCGCCAGGTCGTCGCCGGTGACCGGCATCAGTCGCGTCTCGCCCGGAACGAACCACAGTTGCGTTGCGTTGCGGTCGTCATGCCCATCGGGTGCCACCCGCTCGTCGACCTGCCAGATCGTCAGCCGATCCCAGTCGAGGTCCTCGTGCACGAGCGCGGCCAGCATTGACGGTGCGGTCGAACCGCCGCTGACGGCCAACGACGCACGACCGCGTCGGCGGATCGCCGAGCACAGTCGCACGGCCAGCGATCGGGCAACATCACCCGCCGGGTCGTCGGAGACGCGCACCGACACCGCACCGAACTTCACCACTTGCACGCGCGCTGCCACACCTGCACAGTACTTCGCGGCTGTCCACTCACCCCCGCCGCCACCTCACCCCTGCGGCCACCCCACCCCCACCCGAAAAATGAGGAATCATCACCGCTCAGCGACGATTTTCCCGCACATTTGGGGACGCCGCCGGGACCCGCCCCAAATGTTCGCCGAGCGGTGATATTCCTGCACTTCTTGGCGTTGGGCGAGGGAACGGGCGGAATGGGACGGGCTCGCGCCGCATACGGTGGAGCAGTGAGCGAGGACCAAGAGCGCATCGGCGTGCGAGTCGGGATCGCTGCGTATCTCATCTGGGGTCTGCTCACCATCTACTGGAAACAGTTGAGCGCCTTCGACGCACTCGAGCTCATTGGATGGCGGATGCTCACCGCAGCAGTCGTGATGGTGGTGATCACGACGATCCGCGGCACCTGGCCCGCAATCACCGCTGCGTTTCAGTCGCGAGCGATCGTCGGACGCCTCGTGGTCGCCGCGCTCCTCCTCACCGCCAACTGGGGCAGCTATGTGTGGGCCGTGGTCAACGACCGTGTGATCGAGACCGCTCTGGGGTACTTCATTGCACCTCTCGCCACGATGGCCATCGGCGTGTTCGTGCTCGGTGAACGACCAAACACCGCGCAGCGGATCGCGTTCGGATGTGCCTCGGTTGCCGTCGTCATCCTCACCGTGGGTGCTGGGCAACCCCCGTGGATCTCGCTGGTCCTGGCCGCGACCTGGAGTTGCTACGCCTTGAGCAAGCGCAACATTCCCCTCGGAGCAATCGACAGCTTGACTGGCGAGACGCTTGTGCTGTTCCTGCCTGCAGCCGGCCTCCTCATCGCGCTTTCGAGCAGCGTCGGGAGCGCCGTCGACATCGCGTCGAGCACCGAGTGGGCCTTCCTGCTCGGCACCGGGCTGATCACCGCCGTCCCACTGATGTTGTTCGCGTCGGCCGCGCAATCAATCCCCTTCACCCTGCTGGGCCCGCTGAACCTGCTGGTCCCCGTCATCAATTTCGGGCTCGGCTGGGCCGTGTACGACGAACCGATGCCGCTCAACCGGCTGATCGGCTTTGCGTTCGTGTGGATGGCGCTGATCGTCGTGATGACTGACCGCATTCGCGAGGCCCATCGCCGAAATCGTGTCACTGTTGAGCCCGTCACAGCGCAGTAGCTTGGCCTTGATGAATCAACGGCCACTCTTCCAGCTGGCGTGCGCTGCCTGCAGCACCGTCTTCCTCGCCAGCTGTTTCACATCGACGGCCGACTTCAAGTCGGACGCTGAGACCTTCATCGCCGAGCAAGTGCCCCCGGCGGTCGAGACCACGTTCACCAGCGTCAACTGCGACGCCCCCGTCGACCAGAACGTCGGGACCAGATTCGCCTGTCAGGCAATCGATGACGCGGGCGGCATCTGGGAGTTCGACAACGTGATCGACGCCGAGGGCGAGTTCACGGTGAACATCTCACGGCGCCCCTGACCTGGGGCGATACCAAAACTCCTGTCCTGGTTGACGGCAATCTGCCACCATGCACCCCGTACACCGAACCGCCGCCTGAACTCGTCAGCGCTTCGTCCATGCACACACCACACCATCGCCACTGAACAAGGGGAACCTCATGAAGAACAAGCTCATCGCCGTTGTCGCCATCGGCGCACTCACATTGGCGGCCTGCGGTGGCGTCGACCGCGATGGCACCCGCGACCTGTTCATCGAAGACATGGAAGCCCGCGGCAATACAGCGGACAGCGACTGCATCGACGACGTGTTCAAGGACTACAGCGACGACGAAATCGAGGCGCTCTCCGAGGGGGGCGACGACGCCCGCTCTGTCTCGCTGGCAACCGACCTGCTCGCCTGCACCGACGCCGGCGGCTGATCAACCCGGTCTGCATTCCACCGCAGACGCTGATCGGGAAACGCACCCACACGCGAAAGAGCCGGTCACCTCCTCAGAAATCTGAGGAGGTGACCGGCTCTTGTCGATTTCAGCTGATCATCTCAGCTGAGGGATTCAGCTGGCGTAGGAACCGCCCACACCCTCGAAGTCGACCAGGTCACCGATCGACTCGAATGTGAGTCCGCCGTCCGTGCCGACAACAACGCGCTGGAGCTGCGCTGACTCGGTCCAGTAGGCATCGTTGACACCGTCAAGCTTCAGCGTGCCGCCGAGCAGGGTGTCATTGGTCGTGTCGGCGTTCCACACTGCGGCCATCAGGTTGACTCGGTTGAGCCCACCCGGCAGCGCTGCAGCGGAGCGGAGCACGTCGACGAGGAACTCGCCATACAGGATGCCCGTCGAGTACGAGCCGTCGGCGCACGTGACGTCGCCGTACTCAGCGAGGATTTCCTCGATCTGGACGATCTTCGGGTCGTCGGCGTATGCCGGGTCACCACAGATCTTGTTCGAGTTGGCCAGGATCGGTCCGGCGCCGTCAGCGTCGAGAGTGACGACAGCGTCCTTCACCGGATCGAAGTACGACGCAAGGTTGTTGCACGTGTACGACATGTACGTGGCCGGGCGCCATTCCGAAGCAGCGAGCACGGCCGTCGACTGCGAGCAGAATTTCGCC
>CAXMZV010000316.1:0-5430 GCA_964199985.1 Candidatus Ilumatobacter isfjordensis
ATCGACACCTTCACACTGAGACTCCTTCACTGCTGGAGCCGCTCCGGCCCGTTTGCCAGCAGTCTTTCACGCCGCCGCTGTCCCAGAACGGCCCGGACAAGGGCGTAGCACACCAAGTAGGTCATCGAGCGCATTGAAGACGGGACGACGATGTATCTCACCAAGAACGGTGAGCGGATTGCGACGATTACGCCACTGCACGCAAAGACGTGGGCCGCCCACGTTGACGATGTGCTCGTCGGTGATGCACGCGACAGCGGGCTCGCTGACTTGCTCGCACAGGACAATGCCGAGTCGGCTGCGTTCAACGAGGATCATCTGGGCACGGGCCGGTGATCCCCGTCGTCCCGGCAGCCACGCTCTTCGACACGAGCGCGGTCATCGGTCTGATCGAACGGCGATCGTCGGTGTTGATCGACATCACCAAGGAACTCGGGGCCCCGCTCACCCGATCGATCACCGTGTACGGCGAGCTTCGTCACGGAGCAGCGATCGCCGACCGGCCCGGGCAGGCGGATCGTGAACGGACGTTGGCTCGATACGAGCAGTTGTCGGAGTGGTCCGAGTCAGAGGTAGCGCTCGATGAGGTGGGGCAGGTCTACGGCGACGTGTCGGCAATCGCGAACGCCAACGGTCTGGCGGTGGGGATGAACCACCGGTGGGTCATCGCAGAATGCGTCACGCAGAGGACTCGCCTCGTCACGGGAGACCGTCGGCAGGCTCGACTCGCCGAGCTCGTGGCGGTGAGCCGGGATGTTCCCGTCGAGGTTCTCATCGCCGATTGATGACGCGGTCCGTCAGTTGCGGACTTCGCGGCACGGGCTTCGGAGCCCAGAACTCGATGCGGTTGCCGACAGGGTCGAACACGAAAAAGGCGTCGGCATCCCAGCGTTCCCTGACTGCCGACACTTCGCCGCGTGTAGCGAGTCGTGCTCGTGCCGCTTCGATGTCGGCGACGCGCCAGCTGAGCGTGAGCCCCGATCCGTCGCCCGGCGCGATGGTGGCGCGGCTGGCGTCGGCGACGCTGAGATGGGCTCCGGTGTGGATTTCGAACTCGACGAACCAATCGCGTTCCATGGTTGGTCGCAGGCCGAGTCGGTGTCGATAGAAGTCGACGACGTCGGCCCACTGTCCGCAATAGATGATCGTGTTCGTCGTCAGGATCATCGGAGACCGCTACAGCACGTCGAGGGCGGCGACGACCACGAGGAAGAAGACGACGCCGAGCATGAGCAGCGTTGCCTGGAGATGTGGATGCGATGGCTGGTCGCGGCCCGTCATGGCCGATCCTCCGCGGCGGTCGGCACACGCCAGACGATGTACCAGACGCCGACCAGGCCGAGTGCGACGACCGAGATGCGCAATGCGGTGTTGTCCAAGACGAGTCCGACGCTGATCGAGATCGCGATCGCCATCATCGAGATGGCCGTGATCTTTGCTCGTTTGGGCATGCCGGCGCCGGAGCGATAGTCGGCAACCGAACGGCCGACGCCAGGCAGGTTGAGGACCCATTGTTCGAAGCGCGGGCTGCAGCGGGCGAAACAGGCGGCCGCGATGATCATGAATCCGGTCGTCGGGAGTCCCGGCACGACGACGCCGATTCCGCCGACCGCCACAGCGAGCCAGCCAGCGCCGAACCACACGCCGCGCGCGAGCCACGATCTCGCGACGACATCGTTCGGAACAGTGGACACCACCGAGTCAGTGTTGGTCGTGTCGTCGACGCTTGCCAGAGACCTTTGACCCTGGTCACGTTCTCGGTAATTCATTAGTCTCATAGTATGCGACTCGAAATCACGCAGCGAGCCGATCTTGCCGTGCGTGCGTTGGTGGTTTTGCACCGCGCGCCGACTCGACTGAAGAGCGCCGATCTCGCCGCTGCGCTGCAGACGACAGCGGGGTTCGTTCCGCAGGTGATGGGTCCGCTCGTGCGGGCAGGTTGGGTGCGTTCGTTGCCAGGACCGACCGGTGGTTATGAGACCCTCGTCGACGTCGAGAGCCTGAATGTTCTCGACGTGGTCGAGTCCGTCGATGGCCCGACTGACTCCGGGCGCTGTGTCGTTGCCGATCGACCCTGCGATGCGGCAGCGCCATGTGCATTGCACGTCGCATGGGGACGAGCGCGGCGTGAGCTGCAGTCGTCGTTGGCCGCGGTGTCGATTGCCACGTTGGCGGTCACGGCGTGACCTCATCATCGACGTCGGAACGATCAGCGGTGGCGGAGCGTTCAGCGTGGCGAGCAGTGGCCATTCCGACCGAGCACGGCGGGTGGGGTTTGACACTGGAGCCAGTGTTGCTCGGCCTGCTCATCGCGTTCTCGTGGCCGGGTCTGGCGATTGGGCTTGCGGCGTTCATTGCATTCCTCGTCCGGACGCCGCTGAAGCTCGCCCTGATCGATCGCCGACGGAATCGCACCCTTCCTCGTACTCGGCTCGCGACTCGCGTCGCTGCAGTCGAACTCGTGGCGCTGGGCCTACTCGGTGGTGTGGCGCTCTGGGCGGCGGGCGCAGGCTGGTTGGTGCCGGTGCTCATCGCTGTCCCGCTCGTGGCGGTCGAACTGTGGTTCGACATCCGCAGCCGCAGTCGTCGTTTGATCCCCGAGCTGGCTGGAGCCACCGGGATTGCTGCGGTGGCGGCGGCGATCACCGTGGCGGGCGACGGGGGCTGGCGGTTGGCGATTGCCGTGTGGATAGTGCTCGCAGCTCGCGCTGTGGCGTCGATTCCGTATGTGCGAACCCAGATCGTGCGCACACGTCGAGGTCCGACCCCGCTCGGTTCGACCGATCTGTTCCAACTGGCTGGAGCGGCGTTGGGACTCGCTGCAGTCGCCGTCGACACCCGGGTGCTCCTCGGTGCAGTTGCCGTGGTCGTCCTCGCCGTGGCGCAGTCGGTCGCCGTTCGGCGCGAGCACATCCCTGCAGTGAAGGTGATCGGACTGCGCCAGATGGGCGCCGGGTTCGCCGTGGTCGCAGCAACCGTCATCGGTGTCCTTGCCTGACGGATCGATCTGAGAGAAAGAGAGCACACAACATGAACACGTTCACCGTTGACACGACGTTGGCCGACATCGTCACCGCGCGTCCGTCGCTGGCCCGCCCTCTCGAAGCCCGCGGGCTCGACTACTGCTGCGGCGGCAGTGCCACCCTCGCGGAGGCCTGTGATGCCCACCAACTCGACGTCACCGCAGTGCTCGCCGACCTTGCTGCCGACACTGCCGCCGAACCGGCACCAACGTGGGCGACGATGAGCGTCGGTGAATTGGTCGACCACCTCGAAGGTGCCCACCATGTGTACCTGTGGGCTGAGATGCCGCGTCTGGCTGCCCTCGTTGCGAAAGTCGTGTCGGTACACGGGGAACGACACCCCGAGTTGTCCGCCATCGCCGCCTGCTACGCGACCCTTCGTGCCGATCTCGAACCGCACCTCTCCAAAGAGGAGACCGTGTTGTTCCCGATGATTCGCGAACTCGCCGCGGCAGGCTCGGTACCGTCGTTCCACTGTGGTTCGCTCCGGAACCCGATCTCGGTGATGCTCGCCGAGCACGACACGGTCGGCGAACTCCTCGCTCAACTGCGCGAACTCACCGGCGGTTACGAGGCGCCCGCCGATGGGTGTGCTTCGTATCAGGCGCTGTTCGCAGGGCTCGCCGAACTGGAAGCCGACACGCACCTGCACGTACACAAGGAGAACAACGTGCTGTTTCCGGCGGTCGTCGCCCGTGAGCAGGAGTTGGTGTCGTGATCGTCCGACCCCTCACCGACGCCGAATTGGCCAATCGCACGGACCTGAAAGATCGTGACGACATCGAACGGCTCGTCGTGGCGTTCTACCGGTACGCAGCGATGGACGAACTCCTCGGCCCGGTGTTCGCGGCGGCACATGTCGACTGGCCCAGCCACATCGACACGCTCACCGACTTCTGGGCCTGGCAGCTGCTGGGGCTGCGGGGCTACGAGGGCAACCCGCTACGCGCTCACGAACCGGTGCACGCGCACACGCCGTTCGCCGACGCGCATTACGACCGCTGGCTCGACCTGTTCGTCTCGACGATCGACGAGCAGTCCGTTGGCCCGATCGCGGAGACGGCCAAAGGACGGGCGAAGAAGATGGCTGCTGCAATGCGTCGGCTGCTCGCCGGTCAACGCGGTGCCGCGACAGAACCGATGCAGGCGATGTGGGCTGCCAAATGATTGGGGTACGACGGGCTGGTGAGTCAGCCGTCGATCATCTCGCGCCAGTCCGGAACATCTGGCGCGTCGGGCTCCCATGAGCGGATGAGGGCAACGACGGACTTGATCTGCTCCGACGTCAACGGCCCGCCGAAGTCGAGCGAGTACGCGCTCATCAGGCTCCCCGGAATTCCGACGGCGATCAACGTCCTGGCCTGCTCATCGTTGGCCGACTGGAGAAACTGCTCCGAATTGAGCGCCGGGGCAGTGCCGCCCTCGCCCGCCAGGCCGTGGCACGACGAACAGTTGAACTGCCAAACGGTTTCGCCTTCTTCGGCCAGTGAGGCCGCTTGTGCTTCCCGCGCCCCATCGCGCGCCGACGGTTCGTAGGAACGGTAGATCGGGAACATCGCAGCCAAGGCGACGAGCAGCCCCACGCCGACGAGCATCCATCCGTTCGTCGAGCGGTCCAACTCGTCATCGGTTGAGTATGAATGCGGCATCAGTGCGACTCCGTTGCACAGGAGGGGCCTCGCGGCGGCTCATCGATCGATTCGGGCCCCGGTGGCGGACCGTCGATGACAGAGCCGGTGTCGATGTAGAGCAAACCGTCGTCGCCCACCTCGACCGGATGTTGGTCCATCCCGCGCGGCGCCGGACCGGAGCGGTACTCGCCGGCCCGATTGAAGATCGAGCCGTGACACGGACACTCGAATTCCCCTGACGACTCGCAGTACGAGGTCCGACACCCGAGATGCGTGCACTTCTGCGACAGCGCACGGGTGGTGCCGTTCACGTTCACGAGATACGAACGCGCTGCTGGAATGTCAACGACGCCCGAGTCGGTGAGCGACTCGGGCGGGATCGCCCGGATGAGTCCACCAAATCCGCGGGCCGCTCCGGGACGGAGTAGGTCCCACGATGTCCACGCGCCGGCCGCAGCGACCAGCCCGGCCCCTGCCAGCCACATGCGTGAGAGGAATTGTCGTCGTTTCAGGATGCTCACAACTCACCGTGCCATTCTTCCCAGGGCCAGACCCAGCCCCAATTGGGGCCGCGGAACATGAAGCCGACCAATGTCAGCAGAATCCAGATCACCATGAACGTGGTGAACGTCGTGATCGCAACCTTGCGGTGGCGAGGCTTCACGAACTTGCTCCGGTCGATGTACGGGAGGGCCACGAGGCCGATCACGATCGCGCCGGGCACGAGCACACCCGCGACAAGCGGGTGGAAGCGCGCCAGTAGTTCCTGGAGTGCG
>CAXMZV010000317.1:0-5420 GCA_964199985.1 Candidatus Ilumatobacter isfjordensis
GGGCAGGTCTCAGCAAACACGTTGAGGCCCATGTGCTGGGCGCGCGACACCTCTTCGAGTGCCTCGGATGCCGACATGTGCACGATGTAGAGCGGCACGTTGCCGGCGACGCGAGCAAGCTTGATCGCCCGGTGGGTCGCCTCCGACTCGAGCTCCTCGGGTCGGGTGTAGGAGTGGTACTTCGGGTCGCTGTCGCCACGGGCCAGCGATTGGGCGACCAGTACGTCGATCGCAATGCCGTTCTCGGCGTGCATCATCATCAACGCACCCGATTCCGATGCGTTCTGCATCGCTCGCAGGATCTTGCCGTCGTCGGAGTAGAAGACACCTGGGTATGCCATGAACATCTTGAAGCTCGTGATGCCTTCGTTCTCGACGAGGTGGGTCATCGCCTCGAGCGATTCCTCGTTCACGTCACCGATGATCTGGTGGAAGGCGTAGTCGACGTGGCATTCGCCAGCAGCTTCCACGTGTCGGGCGGCGAGAGCCTCGCGTACGTCGAGCCCAACCGTCTGCGACGCGAAGTCGATGATCGTGGTCACGCCTCCCCACGCCGCAGCCCGCGAGCCCGTATCGAAGTCATCGGCGGACACCGTGCCACCGAACGGCAGCGACATATGGACGTGGGCATCGACGCCACCAGGCACGACATACTTCCCGGTCGCATCAATCACAACGTCAGGTGTGATGCCGTAGGCCGCAGCGTGCCCCGGAGCGAGGATCGCGGCGATCGACTCGCCGTCGATCAGTACGTCAGCCTCGCGACGTCCGACAGCCGAAATAACCGTCCCGCCTTGAATGAGTGTGGTTGCCACGACTAGCCCTCCACCAGCTCGCCGTACGCCTCGGGGCGACGGTCGCGGTAGAACTGCCAGCCGTCGCGGACTTCACGGATCAGGTCGAGGTCGAATTCACGAACAATGAGTTCGGGGTCGGTCGGGCTGCCCTTGTCGCCGACGTACTCGCCACGCGGGCCGATGAAGTAGCTCTGCCCGTAGAAGTCGTTGTCGCCCAGCGGCTCGATGCCCACCCGGTTGATCGCTCCGACGTAGTACATGTTGGCCACCGCCGCTGCCGGCTGCTCGATCGACCAGAGGTACTCGCTGAGGCCGCGGTGAGTCGCTGACGGATTGAAGACGATCTCGGCACCGTTGAGGCCGAGCGCTCGCCAACCTTCGGGGAAGTGCCGGTCGTAGCAGATGTAGACACCGACCTTGCCGACGGCGGTGTCGAAGATCGGGTAGCCGCCGTTGCCTGGTTTGAAATAGAACTTCTCCCAGAAGCCCTTCACCTGCGGGATGTGCTGCTTGCGGTACTTGCCGAGGTAGGTGCCGTCAGCGTCGATGACTGCGGCGGTGTTGTAGTAGACGCCAGGTTGTTCGATCTCGTACATCGGCAGGACCATCACCATGTTGAGTTCCTTCGCGAGCGCCTGGAAACGTTTGGTGGTTGGCCCGTCGGGGATGTACTCGGTGTACTCGTAGTACTCGGCGTCTTGCACCTGGCAGAAATAGGGGCCGTAGAAGAGCTCCTGGAAACAGATGATCTGTGCACCCTGGGCGGCTGCTTCGCGCGCGGCCTCCTCGTGCTTGACGATCATCGACTCCTTATCCCCGGTCCAGTCCGTCTGCAGAAGTGCGGCCTTTACGATGTTTGCCATGTTCGGACACTAAACGACCTGTCCGACATTCGGCAACGATTCGGTCGCAACACCGTGTGAAGTGTTTGTTGCCGGAGATATCAGACGCCCTGAGCGGCATCGTTGAGGATGCCCTCACAGGTCCGCACCAACACCCGAGCGGCGATGGCGACGTCCGGTGAAGTGAGGGGACTCTCGGCCTTGCGTTGCCATTTGGCCAACGACTGTTGAGCCGCCAGAATGACCGTCGCCGGGTCAGCATTTGCGATGTCGAGCCGGTTCGCCACCCTGGTGCCGTTGGTGCCGAGCAGCCGCTCCATTGCGGCGATGTCGGCGGGCTTGGCAACCAATGCTCCACTTCTGATCGAGTTCAGGAGACGGAGCTCGTTGAACTCATGGGCGTTGGCGCTGATCCGCTCCAGATCCGTTAAGAGTGCACCCGCGTCGATCTGCGGATTTGCTCGAATGGCAGCCTCGACACCAAGCAGTCCCGAGCGCGCCTTGAGCACGTCGCGACGGTCGGCGAATTGTGAGAGCAGGGCGTCCTGCAGCTCGCGCATTCCGCTCCGCCGGACCATCTCCATCGCCAACTGACTCGAGGTCGCGGCCTGGCCTTTGTCGATGAGATCGATGGCGAGCCGAACACCGAAGAGCCCAAACCGATCGAGCAGCACCTCACGGTCTTCCGGCGAGAGCGTCGTGCTGCTCGAGCCGTTCACGAAACGGTCGACCGACAGCAGCAGGCTCTCCTTCTCGGACGCGGGCGAGTTCGAAAGGTCGACCAGCGCTCGGTACTCGGCCTCGCGCAAGGTCGAACCGGTCTGTGCGAGCAGCCCGGCCACGGGGAACACGGTCTGCACGAGTCGGCGAACCTTCGGGTCGACGCGGTATCTGGCGGCAATGCGTTGCGCCGACTCCATCGAGTCGAGTCGGCCTGACCCGACCTCGTCTGCTCGCGACAGAATCGCGATGGCGTTGACCGGTGTTGCCTGCGCCACCTCTTCGTCGTGAAACGCTTCGAGAAAGTCGACGTCGGTCGAGTGCAGATGCTTCATCAAGTACAGCACCGCGTCGGCTTCGGTTGCTCGATCCTCGTCAGGCGTCAAGAAGGCATAGGACTTTGCCGAGATATCGGTCGACACCGAGGCGATGCCCGGCGTGTCGATCAGCGTGATGCGTTCCAACGAGCGCGAGGGCCAATCAACGAGAACCCGCTCGACTTGATCGGGCACCAGGCCGTCGAGGTCAACCTCGATCGCACCGTCATCGCGATGAAAACGCGCCGGGCGCGGCAACCCGTCCGTCGGTTCGACGATGACCTTGTACGTGTGCCCATTGCGGTACCACGTGACGATCTTCGTGCACTCGCCCTCGTCGGTTGGGGCCAACTCTTCGCCGACGAGCGCGTTCAGCAAGGTGGACTTGCCTGCCTTGACCTTTCCAGCGATCGCGACGCGGAGCGGCTCATCGACGCGGTCGAGCAGGTCGCGCAGCTGCTGCTCGTGACTCGTGCCGGCGTAGACCGTGGCAGCGTCGGCAAGCAGTCCGCACACAGATGTCAGCAATGGACTCCGAGTGGCGCTCACAGCGATCCTCCGGGAAACCCAGCGAGGCGGGGCCCGAGTCCATCAACCCGTTCCCGCAGACCTGTCAGCCGGGTGAGTTCGGAGTTCACGTCCGCAAGTTGCTGCACGCGTTCCTTCTCGCTCAGTTGTGTCGACGACTGGATCGCAACAAGTGTTTCCTGGGTCGCCTTGCCCTGCTCTTCTGCTCGGGTCGTGAAGTAGTCACGAACCTGGCGTTGAATCCACTTGAGCGTGTCACGCGCGTCTTTCGAGGACCGGAACGTTGCGTCGTCCATGTACTTGCGTTGCGCCGCCCGAGCTTGAGCGCGACGCGCCGCGACTTGACGACCTTTTTCGTCACGGATCTGCTTGCGCCCCATCAGGACGCCCACCCCAATGCCGATGGGGCCGAGCGCGATACCCACGACGCTGCTCAGCATCCCAAACATCATCATGCCTCCCATGCCACCGCGGGCACCGCTCAGGAGCGCTGCGGCCGAGCTCTCCTTGCTGACGTCGAGGGTTGCCCGGGCCTGCACCTGAGCGAGCGCCGTGTCGGCATCGATGGAACGCAGATCGAGCCGAACTCCCTCAGCATCGGCCGCGAAGTGTTCGGCAACGCGAGCAGACAACTCCCTCGCCCGGTGCTGCAGAAACTCGTAATTCTGGACGACTTCGAAAGCGGTTCGGTGATAGAGCCAGGGTTCGAACTCGCCCCAGACGTCAGCGGGGTCAGCGTTCTCGATGACGTCTTCGGACTCGACGTTGATCTGGCGGAACCGTTCGCGCAGATCGTGATCCACATCAGTATTGAGGTCCTGCACGCCGTCGTTCAACGTGACTTGCCAGCGAGTTGCCCGACTCTTCAGCTCGTCGGCGTTGGCCTTGGCGGCTTCGAGCTCGGCAATCATTGCCAGCACAGCTTCGGGATCCTCGAGCACTGTCTTCTGTGCGAGAAATTGATCGGTGAGTTGATCGACGGCGTCGTGCAGATCGCTCGCCGCAGCAGCGACCGAGAGTTCAACAGCGGATCCCAAGACGTCCTCTCGGATGAACTTGGTCAGCTCGGGATAGCCCGACTCTTGCAACAGGTTGCCGTCCCCCGTTGCCATGGCGCGTGCGTGGAGCGAGGCCGATGTGGGGATGATGGGAGCCTCGATGCCCATCCGTCGGAGGTGGCCGACGTTGAGGTCTCGGATCTTGCGCCACGCAGGGTAGAAGTCGGTCTTCGTGACCAGACACACAATGTTCGGACAGAGCCGGCGCGTCGCTGCCATGAACTCGAGTTCCGGAGCGGTGAACTCCTGGCTCGCATCGCTGACGAAGATCACCGCCTCGGCCATCGGGATCGCCGCCGCCGTCACCGCACCATGGGTCGATCCCAGGCCACCAACACCAGGAGTGTCGACAAGCACCAACCCGCCGCTGAGCAGCCGACTGGGTAGGCCGATCTCGACGGAGTGAATGCCTTCGGGACCGCCGCCGATCTGCTCGGCTGCGTATGTCGCGACGTCGTCGATCGAAATCGACTCGCGCCGCATCTCGACGGCGTCGTCGCGTTCATCTCGAAACACGGCCGCGGCGACGGGCTCCTCTGCCCAGCGAACGACGGTTGGCACCGCTGTGGCGATGTCGTCGTCGACTGGGCAGATCGGGTTGGCGACGAGCGCGTTGAGCAGGCTGCTCTTGCCCTGCTTGAACTCCCCGACCACAAGCACGTGAAACGAGGAGTCCGCGAGCCGTTCGGCCTTGGTGCCGAGGCGATCTGCAAGATCAGGTCGCCCGTATGCAGCCGCCGCGCGTCGGCAAGTGTCGATTGCCTGCAGCGCAGCGTCGAGCTTGGCTGAGTCCTGCTGTTCGTTCACCACGCCTTCAGTTTCGACGCCAGGGGGTCAGCCTTCAAGTCCGTCTCCGGCGTCGTGGTGTCCGTCGTCGGGTTCGGGCTCGTAGTCCGGCGGTGTTTCGTGTTCGGGTTCGTACTCCGACTCGGGGGCTGCGTCAAATTCCTGTGGTGCGGTGACGTCCACGTACTCGGTGCCCGCGTCTTCGCCCTCCGCCATGCTCATCGGAGCGGAAGTCGCCTCGAGTGCGGCCTCGACCGGGGACGAGGACCCAGTCGAGCCCTCGTGACCGGGATGACCGGTCCCGAAGTCCTCACCATCATCATCGGACGGCGGCTCATGGCGCGGCGGATCATGCGACGGCGGCGGCTCATG
>CAXMZV010000318.1:0-5386 GCA_964199985.1 Candidatus Ilumatobacter isfjordensis
CTCCGACAGTGGAGACAGCACGAGCGTTCCGACACCGTTACCGGTAGCGAGCACGCCGAGCGCGAGCGCCCGGTGCGTTTCGAACAGCTGCCCGACCAGCGCCGTGAGTGGTGCAACGAAGCACCCTCCGCCGAGGCCGACACCAACGCCATAGGTGACGTATCCGATCGCAATGCTGTCGACGTACGACGTCAGCGCGAGGCCACTGACGAACAACGTGCCTCCGACCGCAAGCAACCGATGGTGGCCGAATCGATCGGAGAGTGGGCCCGACACGATGCCGAAGCCGAAGAAGAACAGCAAGGTGACGCCGAACAGAAATGCCGTCGAGCCGCGTTCGCTGCCGAACTCATCGGCCATCGACTCGAAGAATGTGCCGAAGGTGTAGGCGGTACCGAACGCGATGCCGTTGGCTGCGCCAGCTCCGACAGCGGCCACCCATGCTCGACCGGTGTCGAGCGGAATCGGTCGGAGCGCCATCGAGCGGACCCTACGTCGTTAGCCTCATGACTGGCTGTTCAGCAACAAGCGACACTCAGTCCTGCTTGCGTTCGGTTCCTCAATGGTCGCCATCACTCCGTCCACCGCTTCCAGTTCGAGGTCTGCCGTGGGGCTCGAGCACATGCCTGGTCTGGACGGACTGCGCGGCGTCGCTGTGGCGGCGGTCATCGTGTATCACTTCGAGCCGTCGTGGCTCCCCGGCGGCTTCATCGGCGTCGATGTCTTCTTCGTGTTGTCAGGTTTCCTGATCAGTTCGTTGTTGCTCCGCGAGCGGACGGCGACAGGGACGGTCGATGCCGCCCGTTTCTTCGTGCGGCGACTTCGCCGCCTCATGCCAGCACTCCTCCTGCTGCTCATCGCCCTTGCGGTCTATGCGGCGACCTGGGCCGACCCGGTCGAGCTCTCGCGCCTGCGCCGACACGGATTCGGGACCGTGACCTACGTGTCGAACTGGATCTTCATCGCTGACGGCACGACGTACACGGACATCGTCGTTGGTACGTCGCCGCTTCGCCACGTCTGGTCGCTTGCCATCGAAGAACAGCTCTATGTCGTGCTCGCGCTTGGCGTCATCGGCATCGCCGCGCTTGGATCTGCAGACGGCCTCCGCAAGCGGTTTGGAATCTTGGCTGGACTGCTCGCCGTCGTGAGCGCTGCCTGGATGGCCTGGTTGAGCATTGGCGGCGCGTCAACTGAACGCACCTATTTCGGAACGGACACGCGGGCGCACGCAATGCTCGTCGGTGCGGTGATTGGCGCCATGCTTTTTGGGCGCCCTGCCCCAGACCGAGCATTGGTGCGGTACGGCGGCTGGGTGGGCCTCGCCGTGCTGGCCGTTGTCGCTGGCATCGGCGCGGAGGATGCCCGTTGGCTGCATCAGGGCGGATTTCTCCTCGTGGCACTCGCCGCTGGGACGGTCGTGATCGCATGCGCGTCCACTCCGTCGATGCGCACGGCGTTCTCTGTCCGCCCGCTGGTTCTCGTTGGGACCCTGTCCTATGGCCTCTACCTGTGGCACTGGCCCGTGCTCGTTGTCTTCGACCGACAGCGGACCGGTCTCGATGGGTTCTCGCTGACGCTGCTACGCCTCACCATCTCCGTTGCGGCCGCGTTGGCCAGCTATGCCCTGGTGGAGCGTCCGATCCGCGCCGGAGCGATCGGGCGAAGGTGGGGTCGAGGGGCCGTCGTGCCTGCTGCACTGTCCATCGCTCTGGTGGTTGCCATTTTCGCCCGAGCGACCGCCATACCTTCGCCGTCCGTGGTCACGCTGGAGGCTGACGCCCCCGAGAATCCACTCGTACCGTCCACGCTCCCAGAGACAACGGAGCCGGCCGTCGACGATGCCCTCATCGCAGATGATGCTGGCGCTGCGTCCACGACCACGGAAGTCCAGGATCCGGTCAGGGTCGCGGTGCTCGGCGACTCGGTGTTGCACACGATCATCGGTGGCGAGGTCAGCGCGGTTGGTCTGCAGTTCACCGAATGGACGCCGGAGCAGACCACCTTCGAACCCCAGCAGGTTGAGGTGACGTCGATCGCGAAACCGGCGTGTTCGTTCCTGCCGGGTGAAGTCGCTGTCCTCGAACCCACCGGCTCGTACAGCCATGCCTCAATGGAGCGCTTCTGCGGCGACTGGAGCGCTGAACTCGGGGGAGCCCTCACGTCGGTGGACGTCGTGGCGGTGCATCTCACCAATGATCTGGAGGATCGGTGGATTGATGCTGCGTTGTTCGAGTTCGGCACCCCTGCGTACTTCGACCTCCTCGGGTCGTTTCTCGACAACCTGCATCTTCAGACGGGCGCGGCCAGTGTCCCCTTGTTGCTCGTCGCCTCAGCGCCGCGGTTGGAGCCGTCTTGGATCGACGACCTCGGTCAACGGGAGGCGACGGTGGCGGCGTTCTATGAGCAGTGGGCATCCACGCGCCCAGACGTGTCGACGGTTGACATGGGAACCCTCGTCTGCCCGGGAGGATCATGCCCGGACGAAGTCGACGGCGTCGAGTGGCGGTGGGACGGCCGCCACTACACGCGGGACGGGGCCATGAGTGTTGCCCGCTGGCTGGCCCCGGTCATCGTGGAGACCGCACTGCTCGATCCGGACGCCGGGTGATCCGGCCCATCACGTCTCGTCGCCGTGCTGCTACTTCGCCTGGAGTCGAGTCGCATTGTCGGCGACTTGCTCGGCGACCGCCCGCGACACGCCGAGCGCTCGAAGCTGCGGCTCGACGAGCGTCGGGTCGTCGCCGACTTCGAGCATGGTCATCGCAAATCGGTGCGCTCGACCGAGAGCATCCAGACTGATCGTTGAGGTCTGCCACTCGTGATGCAGGAGCTGGACATCATGGGGCATGCGCCGCAGATGGCGGTGAGCCACGTTTGGAACGCGGCGGCGAACTGCGAGGCCGCCGTCGGGGAGTTGGTGCGCCAGGCCGAACATGACACAGCGCTGCAGCGCCTTGCTGAACGCTGACGACCGACCGGACCTGAAACTCAACCCCATGGCCGCAGCGGTGGCAGCGAGGTCAAAGGCGAAGCCGTCTGGATGCTGTTCGAGGCCGGCTGCAAGACGCCGGAGTAACCACGTTGCCGTCGGCCCCAGCACGCCGAGCCAGAACGTCTCGACGTAGCCCGATCGCGGATCGTGCCCGTTTTCGTCGACGAGTGGATCGATCCATTGGCGGATGTTGATGAACACACTGGATTCGACGTCGCTCAACCCCGTCGGTGACCCGTGATCGTGTACGGGAGTCGAGGGTCGGCTGAGTTCTGAGGGAAGTGACACGTCTGGACCTCGCAGATGGTCGTCGTGCGCCGGGCGGACGGCGCGGCTGATGCTGGAGGAAGCCGGTACTCACTCAGTGGGCTCGGTCGCGGCGTGAGGGGAAGCCGAGGCGGAGGGGCGACACTGGTGCGATGATTCGCCGCATCACTCCTCTTGGTCACGCCGCCGTCGGTCTCGGTATTGCTGGCATGACTGTGCTCGCTGGGTTCGGGGTCATCGGTGCCGAAGACCAGGCACTTTTCCGGCCCGAGCACTTCGACGCGAAGCACGTCACGGTTCGGCCAGAGGGTGCCGACGGCATTCGGGTCCGTGAAGTGGTCGACATCGACTTCGGGCTCACCGAACGCCGCGGCTACGAGCGCGACATCCCCGACGATTTCGGCGTCCCCACCGATGTCACAGCGTTCTCCCCGGACGCAAACGACGAGGTGACGAGCAGCGACTTCGGCAGTCGCACCCGGATTCGTATCGGCAATGCCGGCGTGTTCTTCACCGGCCAGCATCGGTACGAACTGGAGTACACGTTGCCGAACGCAGGTGCGTCGAGCGGCGTCCTCGCGGTGGACATCATCGGGACGGACGAGACATTCACGACTGACCGGTTCGAAGTGGTGCTGGCTGGATTTGAACTCGCCGACCTGCGTTGCGACACGGGTGGTCGCGGCCAATTCGGCGGATGCGAATTCGCACGGACGGACAGCGGCGACTATGTCGCGGTGATCGAGCCGCTCGACCCCGGCGAGGGGATCACGGTCGGTGGAACAATTGTCGCCACGAACCCGACTGATTTCGACGCGGCACCCGACCTGTCCACGCGCAACCCGACGGGGTTCCGGCCGCTGGGGCTCGTCGTGTTGCCCGCGGGGGTGTTGGCTGCGGTCGGCGTGTTTGTGGCGAGTCGTCGCTACGGCAGCAACGACGTGCACGGTGCGGGTGGGGCTGCCGATGCAGCGTTCGGTGACTTGCCGACCCCACGCAATGGTGATCCGATTGCCGATGTCCCGACGTACCGCGTGCCGGACAATCGACTTGCCGATCTGGCCACCATTGAGTTCGTGCCGCCACGCGGCATCGAACCGTGGCAGGCGGCAGCGTTGTTGACTGAGCGCGTCGACGACGACACGGTGTCCGCGTGGTTCTCGGAGATGATTGCACGTCATGCCATCGAGGTGGACGACGACGACATGCTGCGCCGCGGCAGCGATGTGGCGCGGCTCAGCGCAGTCGACCGGGCGCACATCGACCGGATCTTCACGTCGGGCGATGCCATCGAACTCGGGAAGTACGACTCGACATTCAGTAGTGCGTGGATCGCGATCCAACATGAGCAACTCAGATTCATCTCCGAAGCAGGGTGGTGGACTCGCGGCGCGCCAGGCACGCCGTCAATCAGCTTCAGTGGGATGGCGCGAGTCCTCGTGCCGCTGATCTTCATCCTCGTGATCAGTGGGAGCGCGTTGGCGACCGCTGGACGCAGTCTGCTCACTGCGGTGTCGAACCCGCTGGTCGCGCTTGCGTTGAGTGTGCTGGTCGTGACGGTCTGCGCGTTCCTCGTCTACCGCTCGCTGCTGCCATCGCGCTCGGCGACGGGTTCGGCATTGACACTGCGGTCCGAATCTTTTCGGCGTTTCCTTGCAGCGAGCGAAGGACGCCATGTCGAATGGGCGTGGAAGAACGATGTCGTGCGCGAGTACAGCGCGTGGGCAGTTGCGCTCGGCGCCGCCGACGCCTGGAAGCGCGCCGTCGAGTCGAGCAACATTCCGCATCCGGAACGGGCGCTGCACGGCCCCCTCTTCGTTCATAGCTCCGCGGGTTCGTTCCGGTCCGCACGAACCGCACCGTCGTCATCGGGGAGTGGTGGGAGCAGCTTCAGCGGTGGCGGTGGCGTCGGCGGCGGCGGCGGTGGAGGGAGCTCCGGATCATGGTGACCCGACACGCGTGACCGGCGTTACTCCGGGCCAGCGGGCCGTCACCAAGACATGTGAGGACGTGACGTCGTTTGCCGCGAGGAGGGCGCTACGTTCACGACGATGGCCGATGCCCCGGAACCGAACTATGCACGCCGCCGCGGAGTTGTTGCAGGCGCTGCAGTCGTGGCTGTTG